>JAKAZC010000098.1 GCA_021826655.1 Actinomycetes bacterium
AGGAGCGGTTCCTCCGATGCGCACCGCTCCTGGGCGTAGGGGCAGCGCGTGCGGAACCGGCAGCCCGACGGCGGGTCGAGGGGGGAGGGGAGCTCGCCGGTCAGCGCCTTGTGATTCGAGGTGTGGTCGGGATCGGGCTCCGGGATCGACGCCAGGAGGGCCTCGGTGTACGGATGTGCCGCCGCCTGGTAGAGGTCGTCGGAGCCGGAGATCTCCACCAGCTTGCCGAGGTACATGACGGCCACCCGGTCGCTCACGTTCTTCACCACGGCGAGATCGTGGGCGATGAAGACCATGGTGAGCTGGAAGCGGGCCTTGAGGTCGGCCAGCAGGTTGAGGATCTGGGCCTGGACGGATACGTCGAGGGCGGAGACCGGCTCGTCGCAGATCAACAGGTCGGGCTCGGCCATGAGGGCCCGGGCGATGCTGATGCGTTGGCACTGGCCCCCCGAGAACTCACCCGGCCGGCGATCACCGGCGGCGTCGGGGTCGATCCCCACGGCTTCGAGCATCTCGCGCACCTTCGCCGTGCGTTCCTGCTTGGTGCCCTTCCCCCAGATGGCGAGCGGCTCGGCGACGATGTCCTTGATCCGCCGCCGGGGGTTGAGGGACGAGATGGGGTCCTGGAAGATCATCTGGATCTTGGTGCGCAGCTGGCGGAGGCTGCGGCCGCTCAGAGTGTTGAGATCCTGTCCCTGGTAGTCGATGCTCCCCGAGGTGGCCGACTGGACCTGGACCAGGGTGCGTCCCGTGGTGGACTTGCCGCACCCGGACTCGCCCACCAGCCCGAGCGTCTCGCCCCGGCGGACCTGGAAGGACACACCCGAGACGGCCTGGACCCGCTGGCGTCCGCTGCGGAACTCCACGACGAGGTCCCGCACGTCCAGGACGACGTCGTCGGGCGCCTGGGGCACGGTGGTATCGGCGTGGGTCACGGCTGAGGCTCCGCTTCAGGGGTCCCGGACCCGGGCCCGTCGCCCCGTGGTCCGACGGCGGTAGGCGTGTCGGAGGAGGTCTGGGCCGATGGCGACCGTGGATCGAGGGACACCTTCACCGGTGGGGCGGTCGACACGCCGTCGACCAGGGGGAACCAGCAGGCGAAGAGATGGTCCGGCGAGCCGACGGAGCGCAGCGGTGGCTCCTGGGTCCGGCACTTGTCCTGGGCGTACCGGCAACGCGGGGCGAACCGGCACCCCGTCGGCGGGTGGATCAGGTCCGGGGGGCGCCCGGCGATGGCCTCGAGCCGGGAACCGCTCGGATCGGCCAGCCGCGGGATGGAGTCCATCAGTGCCCGGGTGTAGGGCATCTTGGTGTCGCTGAAGAGCGTGCGGGTCGGCGCTCGCTCGACGACGCGGCCCGCGTACATGACGACGATGTCGTCGGCCCGGGTGGCCACCACGCCCAGGTCGTGGGTGACCAGGATGACGGCCATGTGGCGTTCCCGCTGGAGATCGGCCAGGAGGTCGAGGATCTGGGCCTGGACGGTGACGTCGAGTCCGGTGGTCGGCTCGTCGGCCAGGACCAGACGGGGGGCGCAGGCCAGTGCGATGGCGATCATGACCCGCTGGCGCATGCCGCCGGACAGCTGGAACGGATACCACCGCACCCGTTCCTCGGGGGAGGGGATGCCGACGGACCGCAGCAGCTCGACCGCGGTCGACTGTGCCTCCTTCTTGTCCATGCCGAGGTGGAGGACGAGCGACTCGGCGATCTGGGAACCGATCCGCTTGACCGGGTTGAGTGCGGTCATCGGGTCCTGGAAGATCATGGAGAGCTCTGCGCCCCACACCCCCCGAAGCTGGGACTCGGTCATCGAGGAGAGCTCATGGCCGCCGAAGTGGACCGTGCCGCTGCGCAGGACGTCGCGGGGCGGCAACAGTCCCATGATCGAGCGCGACAGCACCGTCTTGCCCGAGCCCGACTCGCCCACGATACCGAGGGTCTTGCCTTCGTAGACCTCGAAGGAGACCCCGTCGACGGCCCGGACGGTGCCCCGGGTCGTCCGGAACGACGTGTGGAGGTCGTCGACCACCAGGAGGGGTCCGTCGTGGGACCCGACGTCCTTGAACTCGAGGGTGCGCCCGTTCCGGCGATGCGCCCTCAAAGCAGTCCCTCACGGATGTCGAAGCGCTGGCGCAGGCGGTCGCCGATCAGGTTGATCGACCACAGCAGGAGGAACATGGCCAGTGCCGGCCACATCATGATCCACGGGTCGGTGGACAGGGCGTTGTTGGCCGTGCCCTCGTTGATCAGGTTGCCCCACGACGGGGTGGGCAGGTTGACCGACAGGCCGAGGAATGCGAGGGTCCCCTCGATCACGATGAGACCGGCCATCGTGATCAGGCTGAAGGTCACCATGACCGGGACCACGTTCGGGAGGATCTCGCGCAGGACCACCCGGGTGTCGGTCGCCCCCATGGTCTTGGCGGCGATGACGAAGTCTCGTTGGGCGAACGACAGGCTCGTGGCGCGTATCACCCGGAACATCAGGGGGATCGTGGCCACTCCCAGGATGATCGTGATGTGCAACAGCGACGCGCCCCAGAAGGTCACGATGGCGATGACGGCCACGATGGCCGGGAACGCCAGGATGATGAAGGAGCCTGCGTTGAGGGCCACGTCCAGGCGACCCCCCTTGTACCCCGAGACGAGGCCGGCGGTCCCGCCGACGATCAGACCGAGGGCGACGCCGAAGAACCCGACGACGAGTGACACCCGGGAGCCGAAGATGAGGCGGGCGAGCAGGTCCCTGCCCAGGTCGTCGGTCCCGAGCCAGTGGGCCGAGCTCGGGCCCTGGCTGAGCGCCGAGTAGTTCTGGAAGTTTGGGTTCTGCAGGGGGAGCACGTTGGCCAAGATCGATGCCAGGAGGACCACGGCCACCCAGCCGACGGCGAACCAGAACAGGAAGCCGAGCGGCTTCTTGGCCAGGATGTCGTCGCCGTCGATGTGCTCGGTGGCGACGGCCATGACCGCCTCCTCGCCGGCGGCCATGCCGGGGAACCGGTCGCCCAGCAGCTGGGACGACGCACCGGTGTCGAGGAGCTCTCTGTCGTCAGGCATGGGTCACTCCCGCACCACTCTCGGGTCGACGATGGTGAAGATGAAGTCGATGAGGAACTGGATGAGCACGTAGGCGATGGCCGCCACCAGGGCGATGCCCTGCACCACCAGGTAGTCGCGCTGCTCGACCGCCTGCACGAGGGCGTACCCGATGCCGGGGAGCACGAAGAGCAGCTCCACGACGAACGTGCCGGCGATGAGGGCGCCGATGTTGATGCCCGCCGCGGCCAGCAGCGAGAAGCTGGAAGGGCGGAACGCGTGGCGCCACATGATCCTTCTGCTGGACAGTCCCTTGGACCGCGCCATGGTGATGAAGTCCTGTTGCAGCGTGCTGATCAGATCGGAGCGGAGCAGGCGGTAGTACACGGCGATCGAGCCCGCGGTGATGGCCACCGACGGCAGGATCATCTCGTGGAGGTTGGTGGCCGGACTCTGGGTGAACGGCGTGTACCCCGTGGCCGGGAACCACCCGAGCCCCACGGCGAACACCGCAACCAGGATGGGCGCCACCACGAACGGCGGCAGGGCGAGGAGGCCGAAGGTGCTGGTGGTGGCCACGTTGTCGAGGGCCTTGTTGGGCTTGCGGGAGGTGACCAGTGCCAGTGGCACGGCCACGGCGAAGGCGATCAGCTGGGAGATGATGATCAGTTCGAGGTCGACCGGCGCCCCGGTGGCCAGGATGTGGGTCACCGATTCGTGGTTGAGGTAGGAGGTGCCCAGGTTTCCCTGGAAGACCGCCCCCAGCCAGGTGAGGTACTGGCGCCACAGCGGGTAGTTGAGTCCCAGCTGCTTGAGCAGGATGGCCCGGTTGGCTGCGGTGTCGTTGGGTCCGAGGATGACCGTGGTCGGGTCGCCCGGGAGCAGGTGGACGAGGAGGAAGGTCAGCACGGAGATGACGAACGCCACCACCACCAGCTGCAGGACCCTCCTGACCAGGTACGTTCCCATACGACGCTGCTCGACCGCTCGTCCGTGCCGCTACTTGGACAGCCAGATCTGGGTGGGGACGAAGATCCCCTCGTCGAAGGCGTACTGCTTGGCCCCGCTGGGCAGGGTCGGATTGGCGAAGTTCTGCACCCGGGAGGTCGCCACCTCGGTGAAGAGGTACTGCTCCAACCACAGGTAGGGCAGGTCCTTGGCCAACTGCTGGTTGACCGCCTGGTAGGCCTTGTTCCGGGTCGTCTGGTCGGTGGTGTGCCGGCCGGTCAGCAGGTTCTGCTCGATCACGGGGTCGCTGTTGCGGGCGAAGTTGAGGGCGATGCTCCCCACCGGCTTGGCCGTGGTGGTGCTCCACCAGACGTAGTTGAGGTCGGGATCGACGGCCCCGAACTGGTAGGAGGTGGCCGCCTGGAACTGCCCGGCGATGAAGTCGTTGATGAGGTTCGCCTGTTCGATCTGGCTGATGGTGACGTCGAACCCGACCTGGTTCCACATCTGCTGGATGATCTGGACCACCTGGCCGAGGCGGGGGTCGGTGATGGTGAGCAGGGTGAGCTTCGGCTGGCCGTGCTGGGCGGCGTATGCGGCCACGAGCTTCTTGGCGGCGGCGGGGTCGTAGGCCGGGTAGCCCGGATCCGAGTAGTAGGGGGAGCCGGAGAGGAACAGCCCGTTGACCGGTCTGGCGTACCCACCGCCGAAGATCTTCTGCACGGTGGCCTGGTCGAGGCTCATGGCGAGCGCCTGTCGGATCGAGAGGTCGTTGGTCGGTGCGACCGCGGTGTTCAGCATGATGAACGCCATGGTCGGTTCGCCGATGACGCCGGTCGACGTGTCCACGACCTGGTATCCGGACTGTCCGCTGAACCGCTTGATCGTGTCGGGGTCGGTCGACTGGAGCATGTCGATGCCCCCGGTCTTGAGGGTCGACTCGCGTTGGATGGTGTCGGGGATGGGCCGATAGGTGATCTGGTCGAGGTAGGGGAGTCCGGCACGCCAGTAGTTCGGGTTGCGGGTGACGGTGAAGTGGTCGTTGGGCTGCCAGTTCTGGTAGACGAACGGTCCGGTACCGACCGGGGTCGGGGTCTTGCTGCCCGCCTTGACCGAGTCGATCATCGCCTGGCCGACGACGTAGCCGATCTGGGTGGTGAGGCCGGCGGCGAACCCGGGGTTCGGCGCCTCCAGCTGGTAGACGACCGTCATCGCGTCGGGCGTGGTGACCGAGGTGACCTGTGTGAGTGCCTGGCCGGTGAGGAGCGACGCCTTCAGTTCGTTGTAGTTGGACAGCACCACCGACGACGTGAGGGCGGAACCGTCGTTGAACTTGATGTTCGGCCGAAGGGCCATGGTCCAGGTGTCGTAGGTCGCGTTGGGGGTGATCGACTGGCACAGGTACGGCTGGACGCTCCCGTCGGCGGCGACGGCGCACAGCGGGTCGTAGATGCTGTTGGCATAGATGAACCCGTTGGTGTCCCAGTGGTTGGTCGGCGGGTAGAAGCCGTCGATCTCGGCCACGAGGCCGACGGTCAGCGAGCCGCCGGGTACCGGACTGCCGGTGCCTACCCCAGGTGTTGACCCCGACGCCGTGGTGGTGGAGGAGCCCGACGAGGACGAGCCGCACGCCGCCAGCACACCGCCGGCCGCACCGGCCAAGACCACCGCTCCACCGGCCTTGGCACCCCGGGACAGGAAGGAACGACGGCTGATCTCTTGCGGCTCGGTCACGGACATTCCCCCATTGCATCGTGTCGACCACACCGTGGTGGTCCTCTTCGGTCCGCCGGCACTGCAGCGTCGCTGCCGGCGGACTGCGGAACTCCTGGTGGTGTGCATTCCAAACTGCTGGCACCGACTCTGCCACAGGTGTGGACCATCGTGGGCGCACGTTAGTGCCCGCTCCCGGCGGGGTCCATGGCGACGGGACCGGTCCCGGCGGGGGGGGGACACCGGTCGGCCGTCGGCCTGGGTACCATGCCAGCCATGGATGCCGCACCCCCTGGTTCCACCCCGGCGGCGGACGAGGCGCTCGACGTCGTGACCGTGGCGGTTCCGGAGGACCGGCGCGCCCGGACTCCGCCGGGCGGCACCCCTCCCCGGGCGGCACCCCCCGACCCGGAGGGCCCGCCGTTCAGCCGCGCCACCGTGGTGATGCTCGTGGTGGGCGCGACGCTGGCCGTCGTCGTCGGGTTGGTACTCCGGTTCTGGACCCGTTCGGACCTCTGGCTCGACGAGGCCCTCACCGTCAACATCGCCCGCCAGCCCCTGCACGAACTCCCGTCGTACCTGAGGCGCGACGGCGCTCCACCGCTGTTCTATGCGCTGCTGCACGTGTGGATCGGGCTCTTCGGGACCTCGGACGTCGCGGTGCGGGCACTGGCCGGTGTGTTCGGAGTGGCCACGGTGCCGCTGGCATGGCTGGCGGGCAGGCGACTCGGAGGGACGACGGGGGCGTGGGCGGCCATGCTGCTGGTCGCCACCTCGCCGTTCGCCGTCCGTTACGACACCGAGACCCGGATGTACTCGCTGGTGGCCCTCCTCACCGTCCTCGGCTTCCTCGCCCTGGACCGCGCCCTGCGGTCGCCCAGACCCGGCAATCTGGTGGCCGTCGGTGCAGTCGCCGGGCTGCTTCTCTACTCGCACTACTGGTCCATCTACCTGCTCGCCACCACCCTGGCGTGGCTCTTGTACCAGTCCTGGCGGGGACGGCCCGAGTGGCGTCGGGGTGCCCGGGCGTCATTCGTGGCGACGGCGGTCGGCTGTCTCACCTTCCTGCCGTGGGTCCCGACGTTCCTCTACCAGGCGCGGCACACCGGGACGCCGTGGGCGACGCCGGCGACGTTCGCGGCGATGGTCAACGCGGTCTCCTCCTTCGCCGGGGGCAGCACCAGCCAGGGGCGGGCACTGGCCCTCCTGTTCTTCGCGCTCGGCGGGCTCGGACTGTTCGGACTGGCCACCGACCGCCTCCACATCTCCGTCGACATCCGCACCCGCCCGCTCGGCCGCCCGCTGGCCGTCGTCGTGGTGGGGACGCTGGCCGTGGCCATCGCCGGGGGACTCGCCTCGAACAGCGCGTTCGACGCCCGTTACGCGTCGGTGGTGTTCGTACCGCTGATCCTCCTGGTGTCGTTGGGGGTGACGGTCTTCCGCGACCGGCACGTCCGGGTCGGTGTGGTGGCCGTTGCGGTGGTCCTCGGGATCGCCGCCTCGGTGCCGAACGTGGTCACCAACCGCACCCAGGCGGGCGAGGTCGCCGCCACCATCTCGGCGACGGGGCGACCCGGGGACATCGTGGCCTACTGCCCGGACCAATTGGGGCCGGCGGTCGCCCGGCTGCTGCCGACCGGCAGGTACACCCAGGTGACGTTCCCCCGCGGCACGGGCCCCGACTTCATCAATTGGGTCGACTACGCGGCGGCCGTGCGCGCCGCGTCTCCGCTGCACTTCGCCCAGCACCTCGAGGCCCTGGCCGCGACAGGGCACCAGATCTACATGGTCTGGTCACCGGGCTACCAGGCGTACGGGGTCAGGTGCGAGGGCATCGTCCAGACGTTGCAGGCCAGCCCCGCCTTCACCCATGCCGAGGTGGTGACGAGTGATCCGC
The DNA here is from genome assembly GCA_021826655.1 of Actinomycetes bacterium. The sequence goes on from JAKAZC010000098.1 coordinate 7,598, forward strand.
TCGCCTTCTACCAGCCGATGTTCCTGGTGCGCTTCACGCCGACCGGGTCCTGACCGGGGTGTCGGCAGGTCGTCCGTTCACGCCCGTGGGCCCTCCCGACGCTGCCGCGCACGCCGGCCGCGGGCTCGGGTGGCGGGACGGTCTCGTCGAGGTCGGCCGAGCGGTCCTCCAGGTGCTGCCCGCATGGATCGCGGCCCGGCTGGTCGTGACCGCCGCCCTGGTCGTCGCGCGGGTCGGGGTGGGCACCCTGCGCCCGGGCGACGCGGAGGCGGTCCGGCGTGTCCACGAGGGGCTGCTCAGCTGGGACGCCGGGTGGTACCTGTCGATCGCCCGTCACGGTTTCGTCGCCGCCGGACTGGAGTCGGTCCGATTCTTCCCGCTGTACCCGATGGCCGGCCGGTACCTCGGTGACGTTCCCGGGATCGGCACCGAGGCCGCCCTCGTGCTGGTGGCCAATCTCAGTGCGCTGCTGGCCATGGCGGCGTTGTGGCTGCTCGTGCGCCACGACAGCGGGGACACCCGCCTCGCTCGTCGCTCGGTGTGGTTGCTGGCGTTGGCCCCGTCCGCCTACTCGTTCGTGCTCGCCTACTCGGACGCCACACTCCTGCTGTGCTCGGTGGTGGCGCTCCTGGGGGCGAGGACCGGGCGGTGGTGGTGGGCCGCCGCCGCCGGACTCGCCGCCGGGGCCGTCCGGCCGGTCGGCGTGCTCGTGGTTGTGCCGCTGGCGGTCGAGGCATGGGCGGGACGCGGGGCGGAGGCCGGCGGCCGTTGCCGTTGGCCGGCGCGGATCGCCGCGCTGGCGGCCCCGCTGGCCGGCGCGGGTGCCTACATGGCCTGGGTCTGGTACCGGTTCGGCGACCCCTGGCTGCCCCTCACCGTCCAGCAGCAGCGAGGCCACCGGGGTCAGTTCGCGGCGCCGGTGGCCGCCATGTACCGCGACGTGGTGGACGCCCTCGGGGGCCATCACGTCGGGAGCGCGCTGCACGTGCCCTGGGTGCTGGCCTGCCTCGTGCTGCTGGTGGTCGTCTGGCGGCGCCTGCCCCGGAGCTACGCCGCGTTCGCCACCGCGGTGCTCGTGGTGTCGTTGAGCAGCGCCAATCTCGACTCGTTCGAACGGTACGCGCTCGGGGCCTTCCCTCTGGTGGTCGGCGCCTCGTTGTACACGGAGAGCCGCCGGGTGGAGCGGGTGGTGCTGGTGGTGTCGGGAGTGGCCATGGCCGGGTACGCGACGCTCGTCTTCCTCGGTGTGGTCGTCCCCTAGATGATCAATTCCAAGGGGTCAGTGGTCGTAGGCCAGCAGCGATCGATGGGGCCGAACGCCGACGTGCTCGTTGTGCCAGATGGCCGCCGTCATGGCCAGCAGCCGTT
>JAKAZC010000099.1 GCA_021826655.1 Actinomycetes bacterium
TGTATACCCTTGGGGGTATAAGACCCGGCCCACCGACGAGACGAGGAGACGGCAATGGCGATCGTGAACCTGATGCGGAGCACGGGAGGACGGGCGGCCAGGGCTGCTGCCGGAGCGGTGCTCGTCGCCGTCGGCGTGGTGCTGGGCGGAGGCTGGCTGGCCTTGGCCGTGGTCGGCCTCCTGCCACTGGCTGCCGGGGTCTTCGACTTCTGCCTGCTGGCGCCGCTGGCCCACCAGCCCATCCGGGTGACCCACGGCCAGGGTTCGTGACCGCTGGGTGGGCAGGTCCGTCCGGAGCGTGAGGGGGCGCACCGTGGGCGAGTCCCGTGCGAAGGCAGGCGAACTACCGGAGTCGGGGTCGGTGCTCGCTGTCTGCGCCCATCCCGACGACGAGAGCTTCGGACTGGGGGCGGTGCTGGGCGCCTTCGCCGATGCCGGTGTGCGGACCTCGGTCCTGTGCCTGACCCACGGTGAGGCGTCCACGCTCGGGGCCGACGCCGGCGCTCTCCACCAGGTCCGCGAGGCGGAGCTCGGCAGGGCGGCGGAGACCCTGGGCGTCGGATCGGTGCGCCTGCTCGGGTTGGCGGACGGTCGCGTCTCCGAGGAACCGCTCACGGACGTGGTCGGCATCGTGCAGGACGCGATCGACGACGTGGACGCGGACCTGCTCCTGGTGTTCGACGAGGGAGGGATCACCGGTCACCCCGACCACGTGCGGGCGACCGATGCCGCACTGGCCGCAGCGGTCCCCGGGAACGTGCCGGTCCTGGCGTGGACGCTGCACGCCGACGTGGCCGCGCGGCTCGGTCACGAGTTCGGCGAAGCGTTCGTCGGGCGGTCCGACAGGGAGATCCACCTGTCGATCGAGGTGGATCGGTCCCGGCAGCACCGGGCGATCCGCTGCCACGCCAGCCAGTCGGGCGACAACCCGGTGCTGTGGCGGCGCCTGGAGCTGCAGGGTGACCGCGAGGACCTGCGCTGGCTCGGGTGACCTCCCCACTCGTCGACGCCGGTACGGTGATCTCCAGGAATACCCATGGGGGTATAGCTGTTGCACCGGTGGAGCGAGGTGCGGAGGAGCAGATGATGACGACAGTGGAACTGACCAAGGAGAATTTCGAGGATGTGGTGGCGGCGGGGGGCATCGTGTTCGTCGACTTCTGGGCGACATGGTGCGGGCCCTGTCGGGCCTTCGCCCCGGTCTACGAGGCGGCGGCGGGGCGGCACCCGACGATCGCCTTCGGGAAGGTGGACACCGAGGCCCAGCTCGAGCTGGCCGGCTCGTTCGGCATCCGTTCGATCCCCACCTTGATGATCTTCCGGGACGGGATGCTGGTCTTCTCGCAGCCGGGCGCGCTTCCTGCCGCGGCCCTCGAGGACCTCATCACCCAGGCCGAGGGGCTCGACATGGACGAGGTGCGCCGCCGGGCGGCGGAGCAGAGGGCCGGGGCCGGGGCATGAGCGTGCCGCAGCCCCCTGGGGAGCGTGTCATCCGGGGGACACGAAGAACGCCTGCGAGACCGTGGTCGGGTTGCCACCGGCCGGGGCCGGTGCCGGGGCCGAGGTGCGTGCCGCGCTCGCCCAGGGCGGATTCGGCGTGCTGACCGAGATCGACGTCGCGGCCACGTTCCGGAGAAGCTCGGCGTCGAACGGGCCCCGCCCACGGTCCTCGGGGCGTGCAACCCCGGGTTCGCCCACCGAGCGATCCCCGTCGGCCCGGCGCTGCCGTGCAACGTCCTGCTGGAGTCCGTCGACGGTGGCACCCGGGTCTCCGTCGCCGACCCGCGGGACCTGATGACCGCCGTCGACCTGTCCGAGTCGGCGGACGAGGTCGCATCGAAGCCGGCGGCGGTGGTGGAGGCGGTGCGCACCGCGACCCCCGCGGGCTGATCGACGGCTGCCGGCTCACCGGAAGCCGCCGGTGAGCCCCTGGAGGCTCAGCGATGTCGCGGCCACCGCCACCCAGAGGACACCTCCGAGGAGCAGCGGCCGTGATCCCGCCCTCCGGATCGACGCCAGGTGCGTCGAGAGCCCGATGGCGGCCAGTGCCGTCGCGACCATGAACTGGGCGAGGTCCGACAGTGGTAGGTGCCACCCCGACGGCACGAGCCCGGCCGTGTTCGCGAGGACGGCGACCAGGAACCAGGCGATGAACGTGGGGAAGGCACGCACCAGGTGGCCACTGAGCGTGCGCCGCGGCCCGGGGGTCTCGTCGAGCCCCGTTCGGCGCGACCGCCACACGGCGAGGGACAGGGTGACCGGCAGGATCATCAACGTCCGGGTGAGCTTCACCACCACGGCGGTGCCGGTCGCCCCGTGCCCGAACACGGTGCCGGCCGCCACGACGGACGACATGTCGTTGATCGCCGTGCCCGCCCACAACCCGAACCCGTGGGGGGACATGCCCAGCAGGTGACCCAGGCTGGGGAAGGTCAGGACGGCGGCGATGTTGTAGGTGAAGATGGTGGCGATCGCGTAGGACACGTCGGCCTCGTCGGCCGAGATGACCGCGTCGGTGGCGGCGATGGCAGACGCACCGCAGATCGCGGTCCCGACGCCGACGAGAGTCCGGAGGTCGCGCCCCACGCCGAGTAGACGGCCGAGGATGGCGGCACCGACGAGGGCGACGGCCAGCGTGCCGAGCATCACCGGGAGCGACGAGGCCCCCTCGTGGGCGACCTGCCCGAATGACAGCGCGGTGCCGAGCACCACGATCGAGCCCTGGAGCACCCGCCTGGACGCGAACTCGAGGCCGGGGCGCCAGGCGGTCGGTGGCCGGCGCACGACCGCGACCGCGACCCCCGCACCGATCGCGAAGACCGGAGCCCCCACGACCGGGAACAGGCGTCCGAGGCCGGTCGCCACCAGTGCGAGTCCGACGGCCGCCCCGGCACCGGACCCGATCCGCCTCACCCGGACATATCCGGCGCGCACGACACGTGGCTGGAGCGGACCCATTGCTGCAGCATGCGGCGGGACGGCCGGTGCGCCTAGTCCCCAGTGGGTGATCGCCCTATAGGGTGAGGTTATGCCCCTGCCGCAGCCGTGCCCCGACCTGGTGTCGCTGGACCTCCTCCGGAGCGTGGCCGACCTGGGATCGATCCGACGGGCCGCCGCCGCGCACCGGATCAGCCAGCCTGCGGCCAGCAACCGGCTGCGCAGCCTGGAGGCCGTGGTCGGGCTCGATCTCCTCGACCGCTCGTCGGGGCGCGCGCAACTGACGCCGAGCGGCCGGGCCGTGGTCGAGTGGGCGGCCCGGGTGGTCGAGAGCATGGAAGCACTGGTCGAAGGTGCCGCCGCCCTCCGCTCCGAGGCGACGGGGGAGCTCCTTGTGGCCGCATCGATGACCGTGGCGGAGTACCTGGTGCCCCAGTGGCTCATCCGGCTGCGTGCCTCGGACCGGGAGCTGCGGGTCTCCCTCACGATGGGCAACTCGGACCAGGTGATCGAGCTCGTCCGGGAAGGGCGGGCCGAGGTCGGGTTCGTGGAGGGCCTGGCCGGCCTCGCCGGGCTCGGCGGCCAGGTGGTCCACGAGGACGAGTTGGTCGTCGTCGTGGATCCTTCGCACCCCTGGGCGGCCCGGAGTCGTCGCCCGGTGTCGGCGGCGGAGCTGGCCACGACACCGCTCGTACTCCGCGAGCCGGGGTCGGGAACCCGGGAGGTACTGGAGTCGGCACTTCGGGACCGGGGGCTGACCGCCCGCACCGTGATGGAATTGAGTTCCACCACGGCGATCAAGAACGCCGTGGCATCGGGGCTCGGTCCTGCAGTACTGAGTCGCCTGGCGCTGCGGGCGGAGATCGGGGACGGACGACTCGTCGCCATCCCGGTCGAAGGCGTGGACCTGTCCCGGTCACTCCGGGCGGTCTGGCGGCGCGGACAGCCGCGCACACGGTCGGCCCGCCGTCTGCTCCGTCTGGCCACCGAGACCCGGCCGACGGCTCCCGTCAGCTGACCGGACCGGAGCCGCTGGTGGTACTATACCCCATAGGGTATCATCGCGGTGCGACCGACCTGCCCCCGGCGGTCGGGAAGGAGGAGCGGGCATGTACAGGGATCTCGAGACGTCCGAGCTGGCGGCACGGCTGGGCGCGGCGGGTGCGCCGTACGTCGTGGACGTGCGGGAGCCCGACGAGTTCGTGGCGTGGGCGATCCCCACGGCGGTGAACATCCCGGTCGGCGAGCTCGTCGCCAGACTCGCCGAGGTGCCCTCCGACCGCGAAGTCGTCACCGTGTGCGCGTCCGGCAGCCGCTCGGCCGTGGCAGCCGAGACGCTGAGCCGGGCCGGCCGGCGCGTGGCCAACCTGGCCGGCGGGATGCTGGCGTGGTCCGGCACCTACGACTCGGTCACGCTCGAATTCGACGGGCTCCGGATCCTCCAGGTGCGACGACGCGGCAAAGGCTGCCTGTCCTACCTGGTGGGGGCGGGGGACCGGGCGTTCGTCGTCGACCCGTCAGTCGACCTGGAGGTGTACCTGCGACTGGCGGACGAGCACGGATGGACGATCGAGCGGGTGTTCGACACCCACCTCCACGCCGACCACCTGAGCGGGGCGCGCGCACTTGCCGCGGCGGTCGGGGCGACGCTGCACCTCAACCCGGCGGACACTTTCGAGTTCCCCTACGAGCCGGTGGGTGACGGCGACCGGTTCGGACTCCCCGGGGGCTCGGGCCTGACGGTCGCCGCGCTGCGGACGCCGGGGCATACCCGGGGGTCTACCGTCTACCTGGTGGACGGACGGGCCGCGCTCACCGGGGACACGCTGTTCGTCGACGGTGTCGGCCGACCCGATCTCGCCGACCAGGCGGAGGCGTTCGCCGCGGACCTCTACACCTCCCTCCACGGCACGCTCATGGGCCTGCCCGACGACCTGTTGGTGCTGCCCGGCCACTACGGCGAGGACGTGGTCGTCCGTGCCGACCGGGAGGTGGGGGCGACCCTGGGCGGGCTGCGCAGCGAGCTGGCGGCGCTGTCGTTCGGGCGGGACGTGTTCGTGTCGTGGGCGGTGGCCCGCTCGGTCGACCGCCCGCCGAACTACACGCGGATCATCGAGGCGAACATGGGTCGTGGCTCCGACCCGCCGGCCGTCCTCCGACAGTTCGAGGTCGGGCCCAACCGGTGCGCCGTGTCGTCCTGAGCGCCACACCCACCGACGGCGTGGGACGGACGGGTCGCAGGCGGTCGGTGGTGCGGACGACCGGAACGTGACGGTCGGCGTCGTTCGCTCAGCCCGTGGTCTCCCCGGCGTCGGCGGTGAGCTGGCGGAGGATCGACCCTTGGTCGAAGTAGACGCGCTCACCCACGATCCGGTCGCCGTCGGGAGGGAACGCGAACAGCGCGCACATGCGGCAGCGGAACGACCGTCCGGTCGGGGCCAGGGTGCCGAGTGGGCCGAGGTGCGTCCCCAGCAGGGCGAACTCGGCGCCGACGGTGTCCTCCCCGTAGGTCAGGACGACATCGTCGTTCCGCTGGTCAGGAAACGCCACCCGGGACGAGCGGTAGTACCCGGCGACCTCCTCGGGACCGTCGTAGACCTGGCCGGTGGCGACCAGCTCGTACCGGGGGTGGTCGAACGTGGTCAGCGCGGCGGCGAAGTCGAGCTCGTTCTCCGACTCCATGTGCCGTCGGACCACCTCCAGCCGGCGCCGGCGGAGCTCGTCGTCTGCTGTCGTACGCGTGGTGTTCCCCTCCCGGGTCCGGGTCGTCCGGCCAACCGAGGCCCGGACGCTGCGACCCGCCATCGGGCGTCCGGCCCGGCGTGCGGACGGTACCGACCACGGGAACGGCGTAGGTTCACCGGGGCCCATCGGAGTGCGGAAGAGGGGGAGATCGTGGATGAACGCATGGATGCCAGGAGGTTCGCAGGTCGGGCCGCGGTGGTCACCGGTGCCTCCACCGACCCGGGGATCGGCACGGCGTCGGCCCGTCGCCTGGCTCGGGACGGTGCGTCCGTCGTCCTCAACGCCCGGGGTGAGGCGCGCCTGCGTGCCACCGAGCGGGCGCTCCGGTCGGAGGGCCTGGACGTGGTGGCGGTGGCCGGCTCGGCCGCCGACGACGGGGTGGCCGAAGCGCTCGTGGACGCCGCGATCGAGGCGTTCGGGCGCGTCGACCTCCTGGTCAACGCCGTCGGCGGGGTGCCGTTCGTCGGCTCCGCACTCGACCTGACCCGCGACGACCTGCTCGGCACGGTGGGGCTCAACACGTGGCCGGCACTGTCGCTGATCCAGGCGGCCATGGCCCGGGGGCTGGGCGACGGCGGGGGCGCCGTCGTCAACATCTCCAGCGGGTCGCCCCTGAAGACGACACCGTCGATGGCGGCCTACGCCGCGGCCAAGTCCGCGCTCAACGCCCTGACCCGGACCCTGGCCAACGACCTGGGACGGCGCGGCGTGCGGGTGAACGCCGTCAGCCCGGGGCTCACCCGTACGGAGGCGACCCGCGACCTGTGGGAGCGCGACGACGGAGCCGCCGCCGGGGGCCGCATGCTCCTCGGACGCCTGACCGAACCCGAGGACGTGGCCGCGGCAGTGGCGTTCCTGCTCTCCGACGACGCCCGCTCGATCACCGGCGTCCTGCTCGACGTCGATGCCGGGAACCACGTCGACACGGGTTCCTGGTCGCCCTTCAGCCCGGATGCACTGGGCCGGCCCGGTGGTGCCGATGACGCACGTGGCTCGCGGGTCACGTGATCCGGACCTGACCAGGCCGTCCGTCGTGTCGGAGGCCGTCACCACACGGGGACGCGGGTCCCAGCCAGCGGTCGACCCCAGGGGTGGATCGAGTGCCGCTGGTCAGGTCTACGGATCCGGAACTCGGCACGCGCCGAGCGCGCGTTTATGCGCGCGCTATCCACCGGTTGGAGACACCTTCTGGGTAGGGTCCGGGACATGGGCCGACCGAGGATCTACGAGGAGCCGCGCGTGGCGACGGCGGTCCGTCTGCCCGTCTCCGTGCACGAGGAGCTGCGCCAGCTCGCCCGGACCCGGGACGTCTCGGTCAACTATCTGATCACGCGAGCCGTGCAGGAACTCCTGGCCTGGTCGCCCAGTTCCGCCGAGGCCGGCGGACTGTTCTCGCGCCCGATGCCCCTCGGACGGGACGTATGACGGCGGTGCCGGTCCCCGAGGAGCCGGTCCGCCGCATCCGCAGGCCGACAGCCACCGCCCGCTTCGGATCGTCCGGGCGCGAGAGTCACGACGCCTCCGCGTTCTACGAGCGCTTCGTGGCTCCCGACATCTCCCCGGACGAGCACCTGGAGGAGCCGAGCGAACGCGACGTCCTCCACACCCACGACGCGCGGGACATGCGCGCCGTCGCCTCGAACTCGATCGCACTCGTCGTCACCTCGCCCCCCTACTTCGCCGGCAAGGAGTACGAGGAGAGCCTGGGGGAGGACGGTGTCCCCGGGTCGTACTTCGAGTACCTCGCCCTCCTGCGCGACGTGTTCGCCGAATGCGTACGGGTGCTCGAACCGGGCGGCCGCATCGCGGTCAACGTCGCCAACCTCGGGCGCAGGCCGTACCGGTCGCTGGCCGGGGACGTCACCGAGATCCTCCAGGACCTGGGACTGCTGCTGCGGGGCGAGGTCATCTGGTGGAAGGGGAGGGCGGCCGGTGGCTCGTGCGCCTGGGGGACGTTCCAACGGCCCGGAAACCCCGTCCTGAGGGATGTGACGGAGCGGGTGGTGATCGCCAGCAAGGGACGGTTCGACCGTGCGCTGCCGCCCCGGCGGCGACTGGCACGGGGCCTACCGTCCACCGCGACCATCTCCCGGGACGAGTTCCTCGAGGCGACCACCGACCTGTGGGAGATCCCCCCGGAGAGCGCCACGCGGGTCGGGCATCCCGCACCGTTCCCCGTCGACCTCCCCAAGCGACTCATCGAGCTCTACACCTATGAGGGCGATCTCGTCCTGGACCCGTTCATGGGTTCGGGCAGCGCGGCCATCGCGGCGGTGCGTACCCGCCGCCACTATGTGGGTTTCGACACCGACCCCGCGTACGTCGAGCGTGCGGAGTCCCGGATCCGCGCCGAGCGGGAGCGCCTCTCGGCGGAGGGAGGCCGGATGCCCTTCACGGTCCACCTCCCCGCCGTTCCGCCCGTCGACGAGGGAGAGGGCAGGCAGGCGCGGGCCGTCCGCGAGGGTCGACAGGCCAAGGACCTCGCGAAGCTGCTGCTCGAGGAGTCCGGTTTCGAGAACATCCGGACCGGGGTCAAGCCGCCGGGACTCGGGATCGAGCTGCACTTCGTCGCCACGGACCGGCACGGCGACGACTGGGCGTTCGACGTCTCCGGTGCCTTCACATCGAACCGTTCGGGCCTCCGAAGGGCCGACGCCCTGTGGAAGGCTCTCGGCAAGGCGGCGGTCCTGGGCGAGTCCGATCGTCGGCTGCCGCTCATCCTGCTCACCACCGACGCCCCGGTTCGGGGCACTGCCGGTTTCACCGCACTCCAGGTGGTGCTCGGGCCGCACAGGCCGGTCGTCGACGTGATCGAGATCCTCGAGCCCGAAGATCAGAGGCGCCTCGCGGACCATGCGGAACGAGGATGTGGCGCGGACTAGATGCCGTCGGAGCGCACCCTGGTCACCGAGCTCGCGACCGCCCTCGGCATGGTGGGACCTCCCGCCATCGAGGACGTGCTCGTGTCCAGGCCTCCCGCACTCGCCGCCCTCGACGACGGAGCGTGGGACCGGCTCCGCGGCCTCTACCGCTCCGGGGCCTATGCCGCCGGGTTCCGAGGCGGATTCGCCAACGGTCAGGCGTTCCTGCACGCCCCCGGGGCACTGGCCGGCCGCATCCCGAGGCGGATCGAGTGGACCGGTGGCAGCAAGCTCCTGGGCGACGAGGTGGTCCCGGTGGACCTGCGGATCGATCACGTCTACCTGGTGAGCTGCAAGTACCTCTCGAGGGTCCTGCAGAACGCCAGTCCGGCGCGCTTGGC
>JAKAZC010000100.1 GCA_021826655.1 Actinomycetes bacterium
CTTCCGGTACGCGGGCTGGAGCGGGTTCCGGGAGAGCACGTGCTTGATGTCCATGAGCAGGAGCTCCTGGTGCTGCTGCTCGTGGTTGATGCCCAGCTCCACCAGGGAACGGACTTCCCCGCTCATGGGTCCGCGGAGCACCTTCGCCATCGACTCGTCGACGTGGAGCCGGTAGTCGGCGACCTCGGACGCCCCCGGGCGCGACACCAGCCCCCGCTCGGAACGCGGGTGTCGGCTGCCGACGGCCTCGTAGTACGAGTTGAAGAGGTAGCCGAAGGCCGGATCGAAGGTTTCGTAGCCCCGGCCCGCCTGCAGCACGAAGGTCTCGAAGAACCACGTGGTGTGCCCGCGGTGCCACTTCGTCGGGCTGACGTCGGGCATGGACTGCACCGTCTGGTCCTCGGGCGAGAGCGGGCCGGCCAGCGACTCCGTCAGAGCCCGTACCTCCGAGTAGCGCGAGGCGAGGCGGTCGGGCGCGCCCTGGTCGTCGGGGCAGCCGGGCCCGTCCGATCCGTCCGAGGGGGTCCTTGCCATTCCACGCTTCCCTTCGGTAGTCCGCCGTCACTGCGTGTTCCCCGTAGGGTGCTGCCGGAAACCCCGTCCAACTTAGCGAGGTGCCGGCCGGCGGGCGACGCGCGGGGCCGGCGGGCGGCCGTCGCCCCCGGCGAGCCCCCCCGTCGGGCAGGTGGGGGAGGTCGTGACCCCCGCGGTTCACGAGGGCCGACGGAACAGCGCGCAGCGTGGCATCGTTGAACGAGGCGCTGGGCGAGGTGACCCGCGTCGTCGAGCGCGGGCGAACGGGAGGAGCGAGGATGGGCATGTTCACCAGGAGGGTCCCCGAGATGGTCACACCCGAGCTCGCGCTGGCGGGGCGCGAGAGGGCGATCACGCCCTCGGCGCCTCACCTGGTGCTCGGGACACCGCTCGCGCCCCCGTTTCCGGCCGGGCTCGAGCGGGCCACGTTCGGGATGGGTTGCTTCTGGGGCGCTGAGCGGAAATTCTGGTCGTTGGAGGGGGTCCAGACCACCGCGGTCGGGTACGCGGGCGGGTTCACGCCCAATCCGACGTACGAGGAGGTCTGCTCGGGGTCGACGGGCCACGCCGAGGTGGTGCTGGTCGTGTTCGACCCCGCCCGGGTCGGCTACCAGGCGCTCCTCGCACAGTTCTTCGAGGGCCACGACCCGACCGAGGGCATGCGGCAGGGGAACGACGTCGGTACCCAGTACCGGTCCGCGATCTACACGGCCGACGACCGGCAGCGGCGCGAGGCCCTGGGCACCCTCGCGTCGTACCAGCGGGCGTTGACCGGGGCCGGGCGGGGCGCGATCACGACCGAGGTGGCGGCCGCCGGGCCCTTCTACTACGCCGAGGATTACCACCAGCAGTACCTGGCGGCCAACCCGAACGGGTATTGCGGGCTGGGCGGCACCGGGGTGTCGTGCCCGGTCGGGGTGTCGGGATAGGGAGCAGCGCCCTCGGGCACGGCGTCCCCGGGGTCTTCCTCCTTCGTGGCGCGAAGTGGGCACGGACGCGCCCTACCATGGGGCCATCGTGGCGGCGGACGACAGAAACGACGTGGGCGCCGTCACGCCACCGCCAGGTGCCGGGAGCGCCCTCTTCTCGGCCCTGGGCCGTGTCGTGGTGCGGTTCAGGTGGTTGGTGGTGGCGGTGTGGGTGGTCGGCACCATCCTGGCCGTCCACACGCTCCCCTCGCTCGGCAGCCAGGTGGACAACAACAACAGCGCCTTTCTCCCCGCCGGAGCCCCGAGCAACCTGGCCGCGGTGCTGGCCGAGCCGCTCGCGGGTTCCATCTCGATGAGCCAGGTCCCGATCGTCGCCGTGACCACGCAGGCCGCGCTCGGAGCCGCCGACCAGGCCGCGCTGACCCGGGCCGAGGAGAACCTGTCGCGTGTCTCGACGGTGCGGGAGGTGCGCTTCGTCGGCGAGTCCGCCGACGGTAGGGCCGCCCAGATGCTGGTGATCTCCTCCGTCTCGCCCTTCGACCAGGGGCGCGTGGGCACGCTCCTCGGTGACCTGTCGGCGGCACTCGGGCGGTCGCAGCTCCCGCCCGACCTCACCGCACACCCGGCGGGCCAGCTGGCCACCAACGTCGCGAACCAGCAGCAGTCCGCGCGGACGGGCAAGGAGGTGCAGGCCTTCTCGGTGCTGTTCATCCTGGTCCTGCTGTTGGTCATCTTCCGGTCGCTGCTCGCGCCGCTCATCACGCTCCTTCCCGCGGTCCTGGTGCTGCAGATGGCGGGCGCGCTGATCGGGGGCCTCGGCTCGGCAGGGCTCCGGATCTCCGCGATCACCCAGCTCCTGCTGATCGTGCTGGTCCTCGGTGCGGGCACGGACTACGGCCTGTTCCTCGTGTTCAGGGTCCGCGAGGAGCTGCGGCGCGGCCGCGAGCCCAAGGAGGCGGTGAGCGCGGCCGTCCACCGGGTCGGCGAGTCGATCGCCGCGTCGGCGGCGACCGTCGTCGTGGCGCTGCTCACGCTGCTGCTGGCCAGCTTCGGCCTCTACCACGACCTCGGCGTGCCACTGGCCATCGGCGTCGCCGTCATGCTGCTCGCGGGGCTGACGCTGCTGCCCGCACTGCTGGCCATCCTCGGACGGGCCGTCTTCTGGCCGACCAGCACCGCTCCGACCGAGCAGCGCGAGGGGTTCTGGGGTCGTGTCGCCGGGCGTCTCGTCCGCCGACCGGCGCGCACGCTCGGGTTCGGGCTGCTCGTCTTCGGCGCCCTGGCCGCCGCCGCGACCGGGTACCGCGCGGGCGGGTTCGGGGGGGCGATCGCGGCCCCCGCGGGATCCGGGGCGGCCAGGGGCAACGCGGCGCTGGTGGCCCACTTCCCGCAGTCGAGCGAGAACCCGACGACCGTGGTGATGCGCTTCGCCAGCCCCTTGTGGTCGGACCCCGGCACGATCGCCGCGGCGACGGCCGGCCTTCGGGCATCGGGAAGCTTCACCACCCTCGCGGGCCCCCTCGACCCCAACGGGACGCGGCTGACGCCGGCCGAGCTGCAGAGCCTGCATGCCGAGCTGGGGCCGGCCAGGGCGCTCGATCGCGTGCAGCCGGCGGGTTCGGCGGTGCCTGCTGCGCTCTACTCGGCCTACGTGGCCACCGGCCGCTTCCTGAGCGCCGACGGCCGGACCGTCCTCTGGCAGGCGGGCCTGCGGGCAGGGCAGCCGGGCACGACGCCGGCGCTCGACGCCGTGCCGGGGATCCGTGCCGGCGTCGCGGAGGTCGCGCGGAACGTGGGTGCGTCGGCGAACGGGGTCGCCGGGCAGGCGCCGGCGCTGTACGACGTGAGCACCGTGTCGGACGGGGACCTCAAGCGCCTGGTGCCCGTCGCCGTGCTGGCCATCGGGCTCGTCCTCGCCCTGGTCCTACGCAGCCTCGTCGCGCCGCTGTACCTGATCCTGAGCGTGGTGCTTTCGTACCTGGCGTCGCTCGGCGTGGCGGTGATCGTCCTCATCGGCTTCGCCGGCCAGGGGGGGATCACGTTCGTCCTCCCGTTCTTGATGTTCATCTTCCTGCTCGCGCTCGGTGAGGACTACAACATCCTGGTGATGACCAGGATCCGCGAGGAGGCCGAGAGCCTGCCGCTCCGCGAGGCGGTGGTCCGGGCCGTCGGCGCCACCGGGCCCACGGTGACGTCGGCCGGACTGGTCCTGGCGGGCACCTTCGCCGTCCTCGCCGTCGGCGGGGGCGCCGGCAGCGGCGGGAGCCAGGCGAGGGCGATCGGCTTCGGGCTTGCCGTGGGGATACTGCTCGACACCTTCGTCGTGCGCACGGTGCTGGTGCCGTCGACGGCAGCGCTCCTCGGGCGGTGGAACTGGTGGCCTTCGGTGATGGGCCGGCGCCCGGCCGTGGCGCCCGATCGCGTCGCGGTGGGAGTGGCGCCCGGCGAGGGAGGGGAGGATTCGCGGTGACGGAGCCCGGCGCCGCCGCGACCGTGGGCACGGTCGAGATGTCGCGTCGGCGGATCCTGCTCATCATGAGCGCCCTCATGCTGGGGATGCTCCTCGCGGCGCTCGACCAGACCATCGTGTCCACCGCCCTGCCGACCATCGTCGGCGATCTCGGCGGCGCCTCCCACCTGTCGTGGGTCGTCACCGCGTACCTGCTGGCCTCGACCGTCTCGACGCCCCTGTGGGGGAAGCTGGGCGACCTGTACGGGCGGAAGCAGCTGTTCCAGGCGTCGATCGTCATCTTCGTGATCGGCTCCATCCTCGCCGGCCTCAGCCATTCGATGCTGGAGCTGGTCGTGTTCCGGGCCATACAGGGCCTCGGCGGCGGCGGGCTCATCATCGGCGCGCAGGCCATCGTCGGCGACATCGTCTCGCCGCGGGAGCGGGGTCGCTACCAGGGCCTCTTCGGCGCAGTGTTCGGGCTGTCCACCATCCTCGGACCGCTGATCGGCGGGCTGTTCGTGGAGTACCTCTCGTGGCGCTGGGTGTTCTACGTGAACGTCCCCATCGGGATCGTCGCCCTCTTCGTCACGGCCGCCCAACTGCCCGGGCAGCTGCAGCGGGTACAGCGGGTGATCGACTACGCCGGCACCGCGATGCTGGCCGTCGCGACGTCGGCGCTGGTGCTCTTCACGAGCCTCGGGGGATCGACGTACCCGTGGACGTCGGTCCCCATCGTGACGATGGGGGTGATCGGGGTGGTGACGACCGTCCTCTTCGTCAGGATCGAGCGGCGCGCCATGGAGCCGGTGCTCCCCCTAGCGCTCTTCCGCAACCGCGTGTTCAGCGCGGCCGCGGCGATCGGCTTCGTGGTCGGCTTCGCCATGTTCGGCGCCCTGACCTTCGTGCCACAGTTCTTTCAGGTGGCGAAGGGCCTGTCGCCGACCGCCTCCGGCCTCCGGCTCCTGCCGATGATGGGCGGCATGCTGGTCGCCTCCATCACGTCCGGTCAGATCGTCAGCCGGTGGGGGCGCTACAAGGTGTTCCCCGTCGCCGGGACGGCTCTCATGACCGTCGGCCTGTACCTGATGTCGACGGTCGGCGTCCAGACCGGCGGCGTGACGATCGCCGCGTACATGGCCGTCTTCGGGTTGGGTCTCGGTCTGGTCATGCAGGTGCTCGTCGTGGCGGTGCAGAACGCGGTTCCCTACTCGGACCTCGGGGTGGCGACCTCGGGGGCGACCTTCTTCCGATCGATCGGCGGTTCCTTCGGCGCCGCTGCCTTCGGCGCGGTGTACGCCAACTTGATCGCGGGGAGGATCGCCCACTATCTCGGCGGCACGAGGATCTCGGCGCGCGCAACCGCGGAGCTCTCCAACCCTGCGCTGCTGCACAAGCTGCCGGCGCCGGTTCAGGTCGCCGTGGTCCACGGCGTGGCGGCCACCGTTCAGGAGGTCTTCCTCATCGCCACGCCCATCGCCGGTGTGGCGTTCCTCCTCACGTGGCTCCTGCCCGAGGTGGAGCTCCGGCAGACGATCCGACCCGGCGCCGAGGCGGCAGACGGCTTCGGGGTGCCCGAGGACCGCACCTCCCTGCAGGAGCTCGAGCTGGCGCTGGAGCGGCTGGACCGGCGCGAGAACCGGACGCTCCTGTACCGATCGCTGGCGGGGGGGACGGGGCTCGACCTGTCGCCGGGGGCGTGCTGGCTGCTGTACCGCTTGGCGGATCGCCCCGACCGGACGCTCGCCGACGTGGTGGACCGGTCGAAGGGCAGCATCGAACGGATCGAGCCGCTCGTGGAGGAATTGGCCGGCGCCGGGCTGATCGAGGTCTCCGCGGGAGGCCGGCTCTGCCCGACCGCGGAGGGCCGCGTCGCCATCGACAAGCTCGAGGCGGCCCGGCGCGGGCGGATGACCGAGCTGCTGAAGGGCTGGGATCCCGAGGCGCACCCCGAGGTCCTCGACATGGTGCGCCGACTCGCCCACGCGCTGCTCATCGACGACGAGAAGCTGCTGGCCGTCGCGAGGGGCACGGTCACCGAGCCGGGCTCGTCACGGGCACGGTGAGGGCCGACCGCTCCGGGTACCGCCTCGCGGCCCATCCGGGCAGCGCCCCGCTCGACGCGGCAGAGTGGTGGCCGGGGTGACGGAGGCGAGCTTGAGCGACGAGCAGGGAGTGACCGGCCCGGCGGGGGGCGAGACGCCCGAGGTCCCGCCGCGGACCCGGCGGCGGGACGTGCGGATGGTGCTCACGGGCGTCGTGGCCGTGCTCCTGGTCTGGTTCGCCCTGGCCAACCTTCAGCGGGTCCGGATCCACTTCTGGGTGGTCACGGCCACGGCACCTCTCGTGGGCGTCGTCGCCATCGCCGGGCTGTCGGCGGGGTGATCGGGTTCTTCCTGCGCCGGAGGCGCCGGCCCGCCTAGGCGTGGGGCGGTGGGCGCCGACCGGGGCGTCGCCGTACACTGGTCGTGCGCCCGGCAA
The DNA here is from genome assembly GCA_021826655.1 of Actinomycetes bacterium. Next base: position 6,394 of record JAKAZC010000100.1, read on the forward strand.
ACGGGCGGCCCGGGAACCCGGGACTCGTTGTCCGTCGCGTCGGATTGCGCGATCATGAGTCTCGGGCTCGAGGGGTTTGAGGAGGTCCTTCAGCGTGTGGCCACGGCAGGGCGTCGAACGAGGGGGGCATGGTGCCGCTCTCCGAGCATGAGCAGCGCATCCTGGCCGAGCTGGAGGAGTCCTTGGTTCGCCAGGACCCCGAATTCGCCGAGCGCGTGCGGTCCGAGACCGTGTACCGCCATGCCGGCCGCTACTGCAAGTGGTCGGCCGTCGGGTTCGTGAGCGGGGTCGCGGTCCTTGTCGCGTTCTACTCGCAGTCGGTGGTCCTCGGCTTTCTCGGGGTCGCCATGATGTTCGGCTCGGCGGTGGTGTTCGAGCGGAACCTGCGCCGGATGGGGCGTGCGGGGTGGCACGACCTGACCACCAAGAAGGGCGCGGACGTGACCTCCGGCGGCGGCGGCATCGAGGGAGCCGTGCACGAGGCCCGGGAGTGGATCCGCTCCCGCTTCCGACGCCAGCGCTGAGCCGGGCGGGGTGGCCGAAGCGCCTGCAGGTGGTCCGGGGAGGGCCGGCGCCCGGGCCGGCGATCGCTGCCTGGCGGTGGACGTCGGGGGGACGAAGCTCGCGGTCGGCCTGGTGGACGCCTCCGGCCGGCTGTCGGGTGTGGGACGGGCGGCGACACCGGACACCGGCGATCCCGAGGTGGTCTGGTCGCAGCTCGCCCGGCTCGTCGACCGAGCGCTCGTGGCCGGGACGTCTGTCGTGTGCGGCGTCGGCTGTGGTGGGCCGATGGCGGCGGGGGGGGAGACCGTCTCGCCGCTCAACATCCCCGCCTGGCGGGAGTTCCCGCTCCGTAGCCGCCTTGCCGACCTGACCGGGCTGCCCACGCGGGTCGACAACGACGCCAAGGCGCTCGCCCTGGGGGAGGGTTGGGCCGGGGTCGCCATCGGACGCGCCGACTACATGGCGATGGTGGTGTCGACGGGTGTGGGCGGGGGGATCGTGTCGTCCGGGCGCCTCGTCAACGGCCGCACCGGCAACGCCGGGCACGTCGGGCACGTCGTCGTCGTGCCCGGGGGTCGCCGCTGTCGCTGCGGCGGGCGGGGCTGCCTCGAGGCCGAGATCTCGGGAACGGCCATCGCCGAGATCACCGGTCGCCCCGCGTCGGAGGCGCCTCCCGGGTTGATCGAGCGGGCCGGCTGCCTGGTCGGACGGGCCGTGGCCTCGGTGGCCAATCTCCTCGACCTCTCACTCGTCGTCGTCGCCGGATCCGTGGCGCTCGGCTTCGGGGAACCGTTCTTCACCGCCGCCCGCCGCGAGCTGGCGTACCGGTCCGGCCTCGACTACTCGGCGGGCACCGAGATCGTGCCCGCGGGGCTGGGAGCCGACGGCCCGCTCGTCGGGGCGGGAGCGGTCGGCTGGGCCATCGACGGGTCGCCGCCGTGAGCGGGCCGCCCGCCGGGCCTGCCGGCCTTCCGGCAGGGGCCCGCACCGGGTGCGTTGCGCCGACCCGGGGGTGGGGGATCGCCCTGGCGCCCACCGTGAGGGCGATCGCGGCGCGCCCCTACCTCTGGGCGACGGCGGCCTCGACCGTCCTCCGACTCGCCCGGCCTCGATGGTGGGCGCGACGGCCCTTCCTTCCCGTCCCGGACGAGGCCTATTGGCAGTTCCGGCTGGTGACGGCGTTCGGCGGCCCGGAGCGCTCGGGAGCGGTGGCCCCCGGGGGGGCGGCGGTCGGCGAGGGAGCCCGGCTGTCGGGCGACGAGGCCATCGCGTACTTGCGGTGGTGTCGCAGGATGCCGCCCGCCCGCGGTTAGCCTCTGGCGTTATGGAGCGGGCCCTCCTGCTCAACGCGACCTACGAGCCGCTTGCCCTGGTCTCGGACCGCCGCGCGGTCGTGCTGGTCCTCGCCGGGCGGGCGGAGGCGGTCGCGTTCCGGCCGCAGGCGCCGGTGTTCCACTCCGCCCGGCTCTCGGTGGAGGTGCCGTCGATCATCCGCCTGTCCCACATGGTGCGCATCCCGAGATGGGCCCGGACGCCGCCGCTCACGCGCCGCGCCGTGCTTCGCCGCGACGGCGGCCGGTGCGTCTACTGCTCCGAACCGGCGGACACCGTCGACCACGTGGTGCCGAAGAGCCGGGGCGGCCGCCACGAATGGACCAACGTCGTCGCCGCCTGCCAGCGTGACAACCTCGCAAAGGGCGACCGCCTCCTGTCGGAGCTCGGATGGTCGCTCCCTTTTCGGCCGTCGGCGCCGGACGGGCACCTCTGGCGGCTGCGGCACATGGCCGACGTCGACCCGCTGTGGGCGCCCTACCTGGCTGCGGCATCTTAGGGCTGGCATCCTGAACCGCTGCGCCCGAGGGGAGCGAGCCGCCGAAGCGCCCACCGAATGAGCGACGGAGGGGGGGGCGGGCCCGCCCCATCCTGGTTCGACGTCGAGCGGTTCCGCTCCCTGCACGCTCGGTCGGTCGTGGTCCGTCGCGCCACCCGCGGTGCGCTGGTCCTCGGG
>JAKAZC010000101.1 GCA_021826655.1 Actinomycetes bacterium
TCCGAGGAGGGCGAAGGCGACGACCTGGAAGAGCGAGTTGAGGGCGACCAGGACGGCGGCGGCCTCGCGGTCGCCGCCGGACAGGTCGTTCCAGATCAGGACCATGGCGATGCAGCGGGCCAGTCCGACGATGATGAGCCCGGTGCGGTACGCCGGCAGGTCAGGCAGCAGCAGCCAGGCCAGGGTGAACATCACCGCCGGGCCGATCACCCAGTTGAGGACGATCGACGACACGAGGAGTCGGCGGTCCCGGGTGACGGTCCCGAGCTCGTCGTAGCGGACCTTGGCCAGGACCGGGTACATCATGACCAGCAGCCCCACGAAGATCGGCAGCGAAGTACCCGACGTCACCTGGACGGCGTCGAGGTGCGTGTTCAGGCTGGGGACGGCCCGTCCCAGACCGATCCCGGCGGCCATCGCCAGGAGGATCCACAGGGGCAGGTAGCGGTCGAGGGCCGACAGCCGCGCGACCAGTGGGACGGACGGGTCGTACACGGCGGTCGTCGCGCCGGCTGCGCCGTCGCTCACCGCCGGTCCCCGTCCACGGTCGATCGGGCGGTCAGCAGCACGCGCCGGCCCCCGACGCCGCGCCGCCGGTCTCCGGCGGTTCGGCACGGCACATCGACGCTCCCGGCTCGGCCGAGCGCGGCCGTCGGGCCGGCGCCGTGGTGTCCGACAGGACGGTGTAGATCTCCCACGGCTCGCCGTCGGGCCCGTCGACCCACACCTTGTCCTGGATGGCGAAGCAGCACGAGGTCTGCTCCTCGACTGCCGTCGTCAGGCCCTCGCCCGCCAGCCGGACCTGCGCGGCGGTCAGCGCCTCGGAGGTGGCGACTTCGACGCCGAGGTGGTGGAACGTGCCCGGGACCCGGCCCGCGTCACTGAGCAGGACCAGCTTCAGCGGGGGGTCGGCGACGGCGAAGTTGGCGTAGCCGGGCCTTACCTTGGCCGGTCCGGCCCCGAACAGCTTCGTGTAGAAGACGACCGCCTCGTCGAGGTCCGACACGTTGAGGGCGAGTTGCACGCGCGACATGGACACATCCCTTAGATTGATCACTGTCGATGCAAGTGTGCACAACACATCGACGATTGTCAATGCACGTGACGTGCCGATCCGTAGGGGGCAACGATGGCCATGCAGCACCCGGACCCCGACATCCTCCGTTGCCCACCGGTGGTGGGACGAGCGCTGGGCGAGGACGACGCCGTCCGGCTCGCCGGGGTGCTCGCGGCATTGAGCGATCCGGTCCGGCTCCGGATCTACTCCATCATCGCCAGCCAGGACGAGACGTGCAGCTGCAACCTCGAGGCGCCACTCGGAAAGAGCCAGCCGACGATCTCACACCACACCAACCGTCTGGCGGCGGCCGGGCTCATCGTGGGCGACAAACGCGGTCGCTGGACGTGGTGGCGAGCCGTGCCCGAACAGGTCGACGCGCTGGGGGCCGCACTCGCGACCCACCGCCGTCGCCCCGGTGGAACCGGTGGACCCGGTGGACCCGGTGGAGAGTTCGGCGGCTGACGAATACGCACGGTCTCCCACGGCGGTAGGTCCAGGACGGACCGGTGGGGATCCGTCCGTCCGCGTCCGCCGCGCCCGGGCTCCCGGCCTCGGAACGCCACCGGGGTCCGGTCGCAGGTTCCGTCGGTCGTCGGCCCGTCCCACCGACGGGAAGCGTCCGCCCGCTGACCGCTCCGGAACCGCCCAGAGGTCAGTCCCGGGCCCGGCCCCGGCGCCACCGTCCCGGCACGGGTCGCTCCACTCCCACCGGTTGGTCATCGGATCGCCCGGGCGGCTCTGCGGTTGGCGTTCCTTCAGGCGGCTGCAACCGGTTGCGACCGGACAACAGGATGAGGACGCCCACTGCGCTCGCGATCCCCAGGAGCTCGAGTTTGCGGGCCAGACTCAACTCCGCCCGCAGCCACTGGAGCGCGTACTGCGGGTGGTGGACGAAGAGTTCGGGGAATCCGAGGAAGGGGATCGTCGTCGATACCCTTCCGACGACGTCGCCCATGCGCGTCTCAGGAACGAATACGTCCGGTGTGCTCTGTGGATTGTCACCCTTGGTGACGAGACTGCCGTTGGGACGGATTCCGACCAATCGGTGGATCCATTCCAGTCCGTTCGCCCGGAATTCTATGACCTCCCCCACATGATATGAACGCTCGGGCTGGATGAGCACCATCGAGCCCGGCTTGATCGTCGGATACATCGACGGCGTCGTGATGTACGCATGGTTGGCGAGCAGCAGCGTCAGGGCGAGCACCATGGCCGCCACCACCGCCGTCACCAGTGCGATGCCCGACCCGACGTGGAGCGCCCTCCTCCAGCCGGACCGACGGATCCGGTGGGTCGGTCGCCGACGCCGGAAGCCCTCCCCGGGTCGGGCCTGGTCCGGGCGCTGCACCGGCTGCTCGGTCCGTGCGACGTCCGTCCCGGCGTGCGGAGCGGACGCCGGTGGACGCGACGGCGGTGGACCAGAAGGCGCGGCCAAGGTCGACGTCACGGGACTCGCACCCACGGCACGGAGCCATGGTCGGCGCCGACCGACGGGGAGCAGGCGGCGGGACCCGTCGGACGGCCGGCGACAGCTGGCCGTCCGACGGGTTCGTTCACCGCCTCCATGGTGCTAGGTCAGCTGTCCGACGGTGTCGCGGTGACCGTGTAGGGGATGCTGATGGCAGCTCCGTTCCAGGCATTCTGGACGGTGGTGCTCCCGGTCTCCGGCATGAGGCCGATGGTGACGGGGGCGCCCAGGCTCGCTCCAGGGGCGATCGTGGCCACGTGGAACGGATTGCCGGCGGACACGTCGGCGTAGCTGTAGGACGTCCCGCCCACGGTGAACACCAACTGGTTGAGCTGTGTCATGGCCGATGCCGAACCGCCGATGGTGCCGATCGTGATGTCGAAGCTCTCAGGGATCGACCCCTTGTTGGTGAACGACACGGTCTGGTTGCACGTAGCACCCGGATAGGTCGCCGGCGGGTTGCTCCCCAACTCGGGGGAGTTGTTCGGTGGGACCAGTCCGGTACAGACGAAGGTTCCACCGGTGACCGATTCCGCCACTGTGGCGCCACCGATCACGGCCCGCTGGTTCGACGATGCCGAGAACTGTGTTTGAGCCGCCGTACCGGTGAACAACACCGTCGCCGCGCCGCCCAGCACAGCGGCAGCGGCGAGGCGCCGTCCGATGTGATGTCTGATGTCCATGGTTCTCCTTGGTTGTTGAGTGAATACCTAAGGAGCGTCGGTTTCGCCACTCATTCCCCCAGGACCTGGCGACCAGGTTCGGCCCAAGGATCAACATGCCGCCCGGGCAGATTGTAAGGATCCGGTCGGGTGTGGTCAATGAGATTTGCCGAATACACGGCTCCGTGATTGGCCCGTCACTGTGCGCGGGGATCCTCAGTCACGAAGCGCGAATCGGCACCGGCCACCGAGCCCGATGCGCGGGCAGGACCCCGGGGTCCGCAGGCCGCCGGTCCGCGGGGATCACGCGTGAGGGCATGGCACAGCGCCCACGGCAGCGGCGCCCACGGCAGCGGCGCCCACGGCAGGATTCGAACCTGCGACGCACGGTTTAGGAAACCGACGCTCTATCCCCTGAGCTACGTGGGCCGGACGACCGCGCGCGGCGGACCATCCGGTCCGCGCGTCGATCAATCGTCAGCCTACGACGCATCGGAGACGGCGATCGTGGAGTCCACACGGCTCCGCAGGACACACGGCGCAGGTGCCAGCGACCGGGCAGTCAGCGCCGGGTGAACTCCCGCCCGGCCGGTGCACCGGTGACCGGCGCGTCGCCTTCCGGTCCGTCGACCCTGGGGGCCCCGGCTTCCGCCTCCGACTCCCCGGCCGGCCCCTTCGGCGGGGCCAGGTCTCCGCCTTCGAGGTCCACGGAGGGGAGCACCCGGCCCAGCCAGGCCGGCAGCCACCACGCCCGGCGTCCCATCAGGGACATGACCGCCGGAACCAGGGTCATCCGCACGATGAAGGCGTCGACCGCCACCCCGACGGCGAGCGACAGACCGATGGACTTGGTGACGAGATCGTTGGTCAGGATGAAGCTCCCGAATACGGAGATCATGATCAGTGCGGCCGCAACCACGACCCTGCCGCTCTCCTCGAAGCCGGTACGGACGGCGTCGCCGGCCCCGGCCCCGTGGACGAAGCTCTCACGCATGCGGATCACCAGGAAGACCTCGTAGTCCATGGCCAGTCCGAAGAGCACACCGACCAACAGGATGGGCAGGAAGCTCACCACCGGACCCGGATCGGTGACACCGAGCAGCTTGGTGAGGTGACCCTGCTGGAAGACGTAGACGACGATCCCGAGCGACGCGGCGATGCTGAGCAGGAAGCCGATCACCGCCTTGACCGGCACCAGGACGGACCGGAAGACCATCATCAGCAGCAGGAGGGCCAGACCTACCACGACCAGGACGTAGACGGGCAGTGCACCCGACAGTTTGGCGGAGACATCGAGGTTGACGGCGGTCTGACCGGTGACCAGCACCCGGATCCCCGTGGCCCTCTGGATCCCGGAGGCGGCCCCGCGGATGGTTCCCACCAGGTCGCTGGTGGCGGCGGCGGTCGGCCCGCTGCGGGGCGTCACGCTCACGATCGTCACGTCCTTGGCCGCGTTCTGCACAGGGGGGGAGACCGCCTGGACGTCGCGGAGGCTCTTCAGCCCGGCAACCGCCGTCTCCGCCACCTTGATGGGATCGTCCCGGTTCGGCGCGTCGACCACCACGGTGAGCGGCCCGTTGAACCCGGGGCCGAACCCCTGGGTCAGGAGGTCGTAGGCGGTGCGGGCCGTCGTCCCCACCGGCTGCGCGCCCGCATCGGGCAGACCCAGCCGGAGGTCGAGCGCGGGAGCGGCCACGATCAACACGACCGCGAGGCCGGCGAGGACGGTCACCAGCGCGTGGCGGGTCACGACCCGCACCCAGCGTGCGCTGGCCGTCGACGGCGACGTCGACCCGGCACCGGCCCGGCGCCGCGGCTTCGGCGCGGTGATCTTCGACCCCGCGAATCCGAGGAGTGCGGGCAGGAGGGTGACGGCGATCACCACCGCGACGACGACGGTGCCGGCGGCGGCCAGTCCCATCACCGTCAGGAAGGGGATGTTGACGACCGCCAGCCCCGCCAGGGCGATCACCACCGTCATGCCGGCGAAGACCACCGCCGTCCCTGCGGTGGCGGTGGCCCGGGCCGCGGCCTCCGCATGGTCGAACCCCTCCGCCAGGTGCTCGCGGTACCGGTGCAGGATGAACAGCGCGTAGTCGATGCCGACGGCGAGCCCGATCATGGTGGCGAGGATCGGTGCAGTCGAGGACAGGTCGACGACCGCCCCCAACGCGTTGATCGACAGGATCCCGATCGACACGCCGATCATCGCCAAGATCAGGGGCAGACCGGCGGCGAACAGCGCCCCGAACGTGATGGTCAGCACCACGTAGGCGATCACGATGCCGAGCGCCTCGGAGCTCTTGGCCCCGGGTGGTGCGATCACCCCGCCACCAAAGGCGACGGCGATGCCCGCGGCGTGGGCCGGCTCGGCACTGCGCTCGAGTGCGGTCTTCGAGGCCTCCGCGATCCCGGCGACCGGGACCGAGTAGATGGCGTCGGCGAAGGCGATGCGCCCGTTGGTGGAGATCGTGTCCATGGCGAAGGGATCGGTGACCGCCACCACCTGGCCGGCAACCCTGGCCCGCGCCAGCGTCGCCTCGACGGCGGACCGCAGTGGGGGCTCGGTCAGGCGGTGCCCCGTCGGGGCCTCGAAGACGATCCGGGCCGCGGCACCTGCCGCGGCCGGGAACTTCTGGTTGAGTAGGTCGATCGCCTCCTGCGACTGGGTCCCCGGGATCGAGAACTGCGTGCTGGGCGGCCGGGCGAACGTCTGGGACAGCCCGCCGACGACGAACAGCAGGACGACCCAGAATCCGACCACGATGCGCCGGTGCCGGAACGTCCATGCCCCCAGTGCGTAGAGACCGTTTGCCATTGCGTCCTTTCGTCGCGCGGGCGCGTCCCGCAAACTGCGACCACCGGGGTCTGGTTGGCACCATCGGCACGTGGCCGGCCGGGATTGAGCACGGGATCCATCGAACCGGTCCGACCCCGGGCCGTGTGCCGGCACGGTGCTTCTCCGCCCCGGCCGGGCCTCCGGCACGACACCCCCTCCGATGACCGCACGGCGTCGGTAGCATCGCCCCGTGCCCGACCCGTCCCACCCGTCCGACCTGCCCGACGTACCGACCGGCCCGGGAGGCGCGCACGCGGATCCACAGGGCCGGTCCCGACCGCCCCGTCACGACGGGCCATGCGCAGGGTGTGGCACCGCGCACGCCAACCGGCTGGACGCACCGGGCGGTCCCGTGTGGCTGTGCCCGCCGTGCGCGGTGCTGGCGGACCTGGGCTGCCCGTGACCCGGGGGACCGCCGACGTCCGGCGGCCCACGGCCACCGCTCGCGGGTGACCGCCGGGCTCGCTGCTGGTTGACTGGTGCCATGCCCGCGCCGACCGATACCGCCGCCACCTCGCTCGCCTCGACCGTGGCGACACTGCGAACCACCTTCCGCTCCGGCGTGACCCGCCCTCTGGCCTGGCGCCGGCGCCAACTCGAACAGCTTGCGCGCATGCTCACCGAGCACGAGGGCGAGTTCCTCGAGGCGCTCAAGGTCGACCTGGGCAAACCGGCCGTCGAGGGGTACATCACCGACATCGCCTTCGTGCTCGGCGAGATCGAGTCCATGGTCAAGCACCTGGCGCGTTGGAACCGGCCCAGGCGGGTCCCGTCGCCGTTGGTCACCCTCCCGGCGCGTTCGAAGCTCGTGCCCGAACCGCTCGGCGTGGTCCTCGTCATCGCCCCGTGGAACTATCCGGTCCAGCTGCTGCTGGCCCCGGTGGCCGGGGCCATCGCCGCCGGCAACACCGTGGTGATGAAGCCGTCGGAGATCTCAGCGGCGACCTCCGCACTGCTCGGTCGACTGGTGCCCCTCTACCTCGACCCGACCGCCGTCGCACTCGTCGAGGGCGGTGTGTCCGAGACGACGGAACTGCTCGCCCAGCGCTTCGACCACATCTTCTACACGGGCAACGGCACCGTCGGCCGGGTGGTCATGGCCGCTGCCGCAGACCACCTCACACCGGTGACCCTGGAGCTGGGTGGCAAGAGCCCGGTCATCGTGGACGCGTCCGCCAACCTGAAGGTGACCGCCCGCCGGGTGGCCTGGGGGAAGTGGCTCAACGCCGGACAGACCTGTATCGCGCCCGACTACGTCCTCGTCCACGAACGGGTCCGCCGGGCGTTCCTCGACGAGCTGGCTACGGCGATGACCGCGTTCTACGGAGACGATCCCCACACCAGCCCCGACTACGGGCGCATCGTGTCCGACCGCCACTTCGACCGACTGGCCGGACTGATGGCCGGTGCCACAGTCGCGGTGGGCGGTGCAACGGTCGCGTCCGAGCGCTACATCGCGCCCACGGTCCTGGTCGACGTCGACCCGGCGTCACCGCTCATGACCGAGGAGATCTTCGGCCCCCTCCTGCCCGTCTTGTCGGTGGATTCGGCCCGCGAGGCCGTCGACTTCGTCAACGACCGGGACCACCCGCTCGCCCTCTACGTGTTCGCCGGAGACCGGACCGTCGTCGACGACGTGCTGACCCGGACCACCTCGGGTGGGGTCACCGTCAATGGGACGATGCTGCACTTCACCAACCCGCACCTGCCGTTCGGGGGGATCGGCGAGAGCGGGATGGGCGGCTACCACGGCGAGTCGGGGGTGCGGCTGTTCCAGCACCTGAAGCCGGTGCTCACCCGAGGCACGATGGTGGACCCCTCACTCCCCTATCCGCCCTACAACGACCGCAAGGCGAAGATCTTCCGGAAGATCCTGTAGCCATCGGCGGCCACGACGACACCTCAGCGCCGGTCGTCGCCGTCCGATGCCCGCTCGGCGTCCAGCGCCGCCCGGTCCCACGGCCAGGTCCCGTCGATCTCGACGGCCAGGGACCAGCTCAGCACGATGCGGATGATCACGATCGTGGCCAGCACGGCCACGCTGGCCGGCGTCTGGTCCACGATGACGGTGCGGATGATGTCGGCCACGATCAGGATCTCGAGTCCGAGGAGGATGACCCGACCGAGGTGCCGCCGGCAGTAGGTGTAGGCGCCCGGCCGGTCGTCCCGGCGCAGGGACATCCACGCCGAGCGCACCAGCACCGCCAGACCGCCCAGTACCAGGATGCCCACACCCACGGCCTCGACGACCTGGACGACGTCCTCGGTGTAGTGGGCGAAGGTCATGGCGTCCCGTGGCTCCTGTCGGTCGACGGCCGCTGCGCGCTCGGCACGATGCGGACCCTATCGCCCGACCACTCGGTGGGTGTCCGGCGTCGGTCCGGGCACGTCGGTCCGTCTCCGACGCGCGTGGCGGTGCTCGACCCGGTGAGCGTGGCCGCGGGGGAGGAGCGGGAGCCCGGACGGCCGCTGTCTGGCGGCCGCACCTCGGGGCCGGGATCGAGGTGGTGGCCGCATCGCTCGTCGCCTGCGCCGTGGTCGACGCCAGACGCAGCGGACGTGTGACCGGCCGGTGGGGTCCCGGAGCAGGCGGGGCGTGAGGACGGGTGGGCCCACCGGCCCAGGCTCCAGACGGGTCCCGGTAGTGTCACCCCGACACCCCGACACCCCGACACCCCGACACCCCGACGCCGCCTCCCGCCTCACCGACCGGAGCCCCATGTCACGATCCGCCACGCGGTCCAGCTACAAGGTCACCTTCGCCGTCCTGGTGCTCGGCACGATCGCCTACGCGCTCCTGCAGTCACTCGTGTCACCGGTGCTCC
>JAKAZC010000102.1 GCA_021826655.1 Actinomycetes bacterium
GCCGCCACCGCCACCGCCGCCGCCGCCGCCGCCGCCACCGCCCCCGCCACCGCCACCGCCACCGCCACCGCCACCGCCACCGCCACCGCCACCGGATCCCCGTAGCATGCGTGCATGGACCTCGATCGGGCGCTCGCCTTTGCGGCCGGACGCCGCAACGCACTGCTGACCACACTGCGTGCCGACGGCCGGCCCCAGCAGTCGGTGGTCTTCTACCTCCTCGACGGCGACCGGTTCACCATCTCGGTGACGGCCACCCGGGCCAAGACGAGGAATCTTCGCCGCGACCCCCGGGCCGCGCTCTTCGTCCCGGGCGACGACGTCTTCGAGTGGGCCGGTTTCGACGGCCACGTGGAGCTGAGCGACATCGCCCGGGACCCCCACGACGGTGTGGTGGACCAGCTCGTCGACTACTACCGGAGGGGCGACGGCGAGCACGAGCACTGGGAGGAGTACCGCCACGCGATGGTCGACGACCAGCGTCTGGCGGCCACCTTCGTCGCCACCTCGGCCACCGGCATCCTGCCCGACTGATCCTGCCCGGCTGATCCAGCCCGGCTCCCCCGTCCGTCGGGTGGCCGTCCCCCGTCCGTCGGGTAGTTGCATGATGGTGCCCGCGCTCCGTCGACGGCTGCGCACCACCGACCCCGGGGAGTGACCGATGAGCCGAGTGAGCACCTACCTGAACTTCCGGGGGACCACCGAGGAGGCGTTCGCCTTCTACGCGTCGGTGTTCGGGACCGAGTTCAGCGTCCCGATCATGCGGATGGGCGACATGCCACCACCACCCGGCGCGCCCCGCTGCCCGAACACGAACTGGCCACGGTCATGCACGTCGAACTGCCGATCCTCGGCGGCCACGTGCTGATGGGGACCGACATGCTCGAGTCGATGGGGCACGTGCTGCGGATCGGCAACACCACCACCCTGAACCTCGAGCCGGACACGAAAGGCGAGACCGAGCGCCTGTTCGTCGCCATGTCCGAGGGTGGTTCGGAGACGGTCGGCATGGACCCGATGCCCCGGGGCTCCCTGTGGGGTGTCACCCTCGACAGGTTCGGGGTCCGGTGGATGTGCAACGTCAGCCTCGAGGCCGACTGATCCACCCGGACCGCGTCCGGCATCCCGGGGGCCCCGCCACGCGCCAGCGGCCCGGTGGGGGTGCCTACGCCCCGTGGCGGCCGAACCAGCCCGTCAACACGGCCGCCGCCCCCGGCGGGTCCTCGAGCATCCACCAGTGCCCGAGGCCGTCGAGGGTCACGACGTCGGCGCCGCTTGCGGCCGCCGCCTCAACCACCAGGCGCCCGTCCCCCGAGTGCGGGTCGCCGGTGGCACGGACGGCCAGCCCGGGACGCCGTGCGGCGTCGCCGAGGGCTGCGAGCCACGGGGCCATCCGCTCCGGGACCGCCGAGCGGTAGAGCGCCAGCACACAGGCGCCCGTGCGGTCGTCGAGCGCGGCGACGAACGCGGCGGCCTGGTGACGCGGGATGCCGAGGGCCTCGAACCCGCCGACGGCCAGTTCGGCGTCCAGTCCCGCCAGCGCGGCGACGGCGACTTCGCCGTCGCCCGGCGTCTGCCACACCTGGGCGAGGTCGTGCCACACGTAGTCGGGGTGGAAGAGCCCGAGCGCGTCCGAGCACCACGACACGAGCAGGTCGGGCCGGGTCTCGGCGACCCGGACGGTGAGCGCGCCACCCCAGTCGTGCCCCACGAGGTGGACGGGACGACCCAGTTCCTCGAGCGCATCCACCAGCCAGGCGACGTAGGCCTCCTTGGTGGCGTCGAAGCCGTCGGGCAACGGGCGGCCGAATCCGGGCAGCCGGGGACGGTGGACGTCGGGCCGGTCCAGGAGCTCGACGACCGGCTGCCACACGGCCTCGGTCTCGGGGTTGCCGTGGACCAGGACGACGGGTGTCGCGGCCCGGGTACCGGATTCGGGTTCCATGGCGGCAGTCTGCCAGTGCCCGGTCGCCCGCGTCGGGGCGACCACCGGACACCGATGACGTGCCAACGCCCCCCGGCAGGTACAACGGGGGTATGCACGAGACGGCACTGCTGGTGATGGACATCCAGAACGGCCTCGTCGCCCGGGTCCCCGACTCCGGGGAGGTCCTCCTCGCCACCCTGGCCCGGGCGACGACTGCCGCCCGGGACCACGGGATCCCCGTGGTCTACGTGCGGGTCGCCTTCCGCCCCGGTGGGGCGGAGATCAGCCCACGGAACCGCGCGTTCTCGGCGCTGGGCACCACGACGCCGATGCTGCTCGACGACCCGGCGACCCAGGTGCACCCGGCGGTGGCACCGGAGGACGGCGATGTGGTCGTGGTGAAGAAGCGGGTGTCCGCGTTCACCGGGAGCGACCTCGAGGTCGTCCTGCGCTCGCTCGGCGCCACGTCGCTGGTGCTCGCCGGCATCGCCACCAGCGGGGTCGTGCTGTCCACCCTCCGCCAGGCCGCCGACCTCGACTACGGACTGACCGTCCTCGCCGACGGGTGCGCCGACGCCGATCCCGAGGTCCACCGGGTCCTGCTGGAGAAGGTCTTCCCCCGGCAGGCCGCCGTCGTCACCGCCGACGCCTGGGTGGCGGGACTGGTCGGCGCGGCGGGCTGACCGGGGCGGCCGGCCTCAGCGCGGCCCGAGCCAGCGGGACCGGACCGACGTGTCCTCGGCGGCGAGGCCCAGTGCGTCGTAGAAGCCGAGGGCGGCGGCGTTGGACGAGCGCACCATGAGCTGGATCTTCGGGACGCCGGCGGCGCGGACCCACGCCTCGGCGGCCAGTGTCATCGTCCGCCCGTGGCCCATCCGGCGCCGTCCGGATTCCACGGCGCGGTAGTAGACCCGGCCACGGTGGCCGTCGCGGCCCACCATCGCCGTGGCCGCCGGGCACCCGTCGACGGAGCCGCCGAGTACGTCCGAGGAGGGCCCGCGCACGGCCCGGTCGCGCACCCAGAGGGGGCGGATCTCCACCGGCGGACTCTTCCACCGCGACGCGTGCCCGGCGTGTCACCCGAAGGTCACCGGGACCCGGAACGGCCGCTGGTCCGGTCGACACGGAGGATCCTGATCGACCGGACCCCGAGGGGTGGCTCCCGCACCGTCCCTCGGCGTCGCGCCGTCCGGTGGGGCCCGCCGGTCGGACGGCACCCCGGTCAGGTGGGCCGTCAGGCGGGAACGCCCCCGTGTTCGCCTCCGTCTCCGTCGGGCGCCTCCTCGCCGGTGTCGTCGGCCGCCGTGGCGCCCTTGGCGAACCGGCTGGCCAGTTGGTGGGAGACCCCGAAAGCCCGGCCGACATCGGTGATCGAGCACCCCTCCTCGAGCAGGGCGGCCGCCGCCGAGCTGCGGGTCGTGCGCCGGCATGCCTCGAAGTCGTCGAGCAGTGAGGACACCTGACGACTCCATCTCGCCGAGTCCCGGACGCGGAACGACTCGGCCAACCCCATACCGGCCTCGAGGTCCTCGAGCGCCGCCCGGTTCATCTGCGCGAACTCGGTGACCCCGGTAGTGAGACGCTCGCATGCCGTCAGGTAGTGCCGGACATCATCGAGGAACGTCTGTCGGGGATCGCTCATCCCACCGATGCTACGGGACCGGGCGTGCGCCGACCGGGGCCGTCGGGCGAATTGCCCCTTCTCAAACCGGGGATCGCTTGGTACCCTGGGTGCTCGGACGACACGCGACCCCCGAAAGGAGTTGCCCGATGAAGCACCATCCCGAACACGCGATGCACGGCGACTCCCGGGTCTGGTCCCGACGTCCGGCAGCGTCCTCGTTCACGGCCTGATCCCACCGGGGGTCAGCTCGGGCCCGTGACGGGCCGACCGGACGCCTCCGCCTCCCGCTGGGGAGTGGCTCCGCGCCCGACCCGTGCCTCCGGTGGACCGCCGTGTCCCGGTGCCGCGTCAGCTGCGGCACCCCACTCCGCCCCTCCCCACTCCGCCCCTCCCCGTCCCATCCACTGTTCCACCCACCGCCCGTCGGGCGTCCCGCCCGCGGCCCGGCACCGAGGTAGTCCCATGCACCCCCAACTCCTCCACCAGATCGCCGACGACCGGGTCATCGGGCGTCGGCGTTCCTGTCCGGCACCGGTCGGGCGGCGCCCCCGCCGCACGGGCCCGGGCGTCACGGCCCGGCTGCGGGCCGCGGCCGGTGGGATCCTGATCACCATCGGGACCCGCGTGGCCGGCCCGCGGTACGGGACCGCCGGATTGCGCCGGACGCCGACCTGACACCCATATCCGGGCCGGCCCGGGTGCACCCCGTGGGCGCCACGACCCACCCCCTCAGGGTGCGCCCCGGTCGAGTTCCACCTGCCCGATGCCGACCTGGGCGTCCACCGTCAGCCGGGGGCCCGACGGACCGCGCTCTGCGGCGGCCGGGCCGGACGGCGTCGGAACCGCCACCGGACCGGTGGACCCGTAGGTGACGGAGCCGATGGCACTGTGTGCGTTCACGTCGACGACGGCCCCCGGGGGCACCTCCACCACGAGCCGACCGACGCCGACCGACGCAACGACGGTCCGGGGACCGGGTCCGAAGGTGACGTGGGTCAGGTCGATGGTCATGGTCCCCCCGGCGAGCCGGTAGACCGGCTGCAGCTGGGCGACCGCCGTCGGTTGCACCACGCGGTCACCGATCCCGCCGGTCAGGGGGACCCCGGTGGTGGCGACGGCACCGAAGAACGCGGCGATGACGAGGATGACCACGCTCACCAGCACGAGGGTGGCCACCAGGAGGAACCGACGGAAGGAGGGCACCGGTGTCGGTCGCCGGAGTGCGGCGACGACGACGCCGAAGAGGACGACGAGCCACACGAGACCCAGCCCGCCGCCCCACCGTGGCCCGCCCCACCATGCGGAGCTCACGACGAGGCCGATGAACAGCGCGCCGGTCAACAGCACATAGGTCAGCCACGGCGGTCCGGCCGGCCCCTCCGGCGCGTCGGCCGGACCGGTCCCGTCGGGGTGTGTCCCGCCACCGTGGTCGGGTGGCACCAGGGCCCACACGGCCAGGTAGACGACGACGCCCAGCCCCCAGAAGCAGGCGGCGACCACGAACGCCACCCGCACGATCGTGACGTCGACGTCGAACCGGTCGGCGATACCGCCCGCGACGCCGGCAACCAGTCGTCGACCGGTGCTCCTGTGCAGTCCGCCGGCGTCGGGTGGTTCCCCGGGTGCCGGAGGCGGGTCGATCGGTGGACGTTCCTCGGTGACGGTCATGGGGACACTGTGGACCCGCCCGGGGCTCCGGACCATCGGGATCATCCCCGTGGCGAGGGCGACGGTGGCGGGGCGACCTCGGGGTCATCCCCCATCGCCACGCCGGACACGCCGTGCAAGGATTGGGAGATCGCACGCTTCCGCTCCTCCGCTCCGGCGCCGCCCCCCGGCACCGTCGCCGCCCCTCCGCCCACCCGGGCGACGACCGGGCGCCCCCTGCGCCCCCTGCGCCGGGCCCAGGACGACCGCGTGCTCGGCGGGGTCTGCGGGGGCCTGGCCACCCGGCTCGGTCTGGCATCGCGGACGGTCCGCATCGCCGCCGTCGTGACCCTCGCGCTGGGCGGCCTCGGGATCGTGCTCTACATGGCCCTGTGGGTCGCCGTCCCGGCGACCGGCGAGTCCGAGTCGGTCGGTGCGCGGGTGCTGGGCGACCGACGGGAGCTGCAGGTCGTGCTGGCGGTGTCGACCGCGATGGTCGCCGTGGTGCTCGCCCTCCAGGAGTTCGGACTGTCCGGTCTGGGCGTCCCCACCTGGTCGCTCCTGGTCGCGTCGATCGGCGGGCTGACCGTGTGGCGGGGCGCGTCCGCGGCCGAGACGATCCGCCTGCGGGAGACGCTCAACGCCGCACCGGTCATCGGCACGACTCCCCAGGTGGGCTGGCGGAGGATGGCCGTGCGCGCCGTGATCGGGGCCGCACTCATCCTCTACGGCGTCGCCGAGCTGTCCCGGGTGGGCAACCTGTCGGGGGCGGCGTTCGGTGTGCTGATCGGCACCGCGGCGTTCGCCGGCGGCTTCCTCGTCCTCTTCGCCCCGTGGTGGGTGCGGACCCTCCGGGAGCTCTCCACCGAGCGACGCGAGCGGGTGCGTGCCGAGGAGCGCGCCGACATGGCCTCCCACGTCCACGACTCCGTGCTGCAGACGCTCGCACTGGTTCAGAAGGCGGCCGGCGACCCCCGGGAGGTCGTCCGGCTCGCCCGGATCCAGGAGCGTGAGCTCCGCCACTGGCTCTTCGACCCGGCCATGCTGGGTCGCTCCTCCGACCAGCCGCAGACCCTCGCCGCGGCCGCCGCCGGCATCGAGCGGGAGATCGAGGACAGCTACGGCGTCGGGTTGGAGCTGATCGTGGTGGGGGACTGCCCGATGGACGACGACGTCGCCGCCCTCCTCGGTGCCTGCCGGGAGGCCGCCGTCAACGCGGCCAAGTGGTCGGGCGCGCCGACCGTCTCGGTGTTCGCCGAGGTGGAGGGTCAGGTGGTCTCGGTGTTCGTGCGCGACCTCGGCAGGGGATTCGACCCGGCCGCGGTCCCCGACGACCGGCACGGCATCGCGCGGTCCATGGTCGAGCGGATGGCGCGCCACGGAGGTCGTGTGACGGTGACGAGCACCCCCGGGACCGGTACCGAGGTGGAGCTCGTGCTCCCGCGCACGCCTCCCGAACGGTGACCGACGGACGCCCGTTGCGCGTCTTCGTCGTCGACGACCATGCACTCATCCGCTCGGGTATCCGCACCGAGATCGGCGACCACGTGGACGTCGTGGGTGAGGCGGACGAGGTCCCCGCTGCCGTCGAGTTGATCCTCGAGCGGCTGCCCGACGTGGTCCTGCTCGACGTCCACATGCCGGGTGGGGGAGGCCGGGCGGTCCTGGAGGCGGTGACCTCCGTCGCTCCGGACGTGGCTTTCCTGGCACTGTCGGTCTCCGACGCGGCCGAGGACGTGATCGACGTCATCCGCGCCGGCGCCCGCGGGTACGTCACCAAGAACATCTCGGGTACGGAGCTGGTCGACGCCATCCGGCGGATCGCCGAGGGGGACGCGGTGTTCTCCCCCCGCCTGGCCGGCTTCGTCCTGGACGCCTTCGCCGACCCCGGGTCGGTGCGGGCGACGCCGCCGAGCCTCGATCCGGAACTCGACCAGCTGACCCCGCGCGAACGCCAGGTGCTCCGGCTCATCGCCCGGGGCTACGCCTACAAGGAGATCGCCCGCGAGCTCGGGATCTCCGCCAAGACGGTGGAGAGCCACGTGTCCGCGGTCCTGCGCAAGTTGCAATTGGCGAACCGCTACCAGTTGACGTTCTGGGCCAACGAGCGGCGGATCCTCTGATCCACGTGCCCAGGACCGGTCCGGTGCCGTGCGCGCCGGGTCCGCCGCGGGCGACCCCACCCCGTGGACCGCACGGTCAGCCGAAGTGACCCCAGTGCGTGGCGATGAGGAGGAGCACGCCGGCGAGGGCGAGGGCGATGCCGGCGACGATCGTCCTGGCCGTCGACATCCTGAAGACCGGGAGTTGAGCGGCCACGAGCCAGACCCCGGCGATCAGGATCAGCAGGAAGCCGACTTCGGCGAGTGTGACGCCCGTCTGGTGGCTCAGTCCGAGCACCGGGCCAATGGTAGCTGCGTGGACCGCTGCGGCTTCCGACCGGGGCGACGGGACCGGCCTACGACGGCCCGGTCGGAGCGTCCAGCGTCCGTCGGTAGACGTTGGTGGTGCGGGCCTCGAACCCGAGTCGCAGGTAGAGCCGGTTGGCCGCCTCCCTGCTGGGCCGTGACGTGAGGTCCACCGTCTTCGCCCCCAACGAGCGGGCCCGGTCGATGGCCACCCCGACCAACGCCTCGCCCACCCCCGCACCCCGGGCCGAGTCGTCGACCACGACGTCCTCGATCCACGCCCGGAACCCCGTCGGGATCCGGAACACGCCGAGCGTGAGGGACCCGACGATGCGCCCGTCGACGGAACGGGCCATGAACAGGGCGGTGGCCCCTGACGCCGTGATCTCGGCCAGTTCGCCACGGGTGGTCGGGGCCGACGACGAGGACAGCTGCGGGACCAGGCGGGCGAACGACTCGACCAGCTCGTCGGTCACCTCGGTGGCCTCGAAGATCTCGACGGAGGGGCCCGCGGGTTCGGGGTCTGCGGTCACGGGTGGCGAGTGTAGCCACGTGACGGGACGCCACCGGGGTGCCGGCCGCCGCCCCGCCCCCCGAGCCACCCGCCGACCGGTCCCGGCCACCGTCGGCCGCCGCCGGTCGCCCGGCCCCGGCCGACGTGTCAGTCCTGGCCGGGATCGCCCCGCCACACCGGGGTCCGGACCGAGTCGTACAGCACCTCGACGGGATCGCCCCGGAGGGCCGAGAACACGTGGTCGCCCCATCGCTCGGCCCCCGCCAGGGGGAACGGCAGCCCGTCGAGCGGGAACCATCCCACGTCGGTGCACTCGAGCGGATGGGCCTTGAGCTCGCCACCGACCGGTCGGCACTGGAACACCAGCGAGTACAGCGGGATGCGGCTCATGCCGACCCGCAGGCCGTCGAGGACGGCGATCAGGCGGACCACCTCGACCTCGATGCCTGTCTCCTCCAGGACCTCCTTGACCACGACCTCCGCGGCCGAGTACCCGACATCGGCCCAGCCGGTCGGGTAGAGCCAGATGCCCGAGTCGGCCCGTTGGACGAGCAGGATCTCCCCGCGGTCGTTGCCCACCGCGGCGCCGACGGCGACCTTGGGGGTCACGTAGCCGGGCACCCCGGTCCCCACGGACTCGAGCCAGTCGTGGACGACCCCGCCCAC
>JAKAZC010000103.1 GCA_021826655.1 Actinomycetes bacterium
CGGGTCGCTGACCCCGACGTGACGGAGGCGACAGAACCACGCCTCCCACCTCGTGCTGCTGGACGGACCGGGCGTGGTCGTCACGGGCGACCACGACCGGACCCGCGCGCTCGAGCAGGTCGTCGCACTCGACATCACCACGGGCGAGGAGTTGGTGCGCGCCGACACCGCCGGACCGCTGCAGTCCACGGTGTTCCCCGCCGTGGGCCACGACGGGACCGTCTACTGGTGCTCGATGTCCTCGGTCAGCCGGGTCCGCTTCGGGTAGGCCCGGCCGGCGTCAGTCCCCGCCGGCCCACCGGCCCACCGGCCCGCCTCCCGCGCCACGGGTCCGGACTCATGCCGCCCCCACGTTGCGCTCGAAGATGATCCGGAGCCCGTGGAGGGTCAGCCACGGCTCCACGTACTCGATCTCGTCGGAATAGGGCGAGATCAGCTCCGACAGTCCACCGGTGGCGACCACCGTGCACTCGCCCAGCACGCCGGCGAACCGACGGCACAGACCGTCCACCTGCCCGGCGAACCCGTAGAGGGCACCCGACTGGATCGACTCGACGGTCGACTTCCCGATGACGCTGCGGGGCTCGACCAGTTCCACCCGACGCAGTGCCGCGGCATGGGCGAACAGGGCGTCGAGGCTGATCGCCACCCCCGGGGTGATCGCACCACCGAGGTACTCGCCGGCACCCGAGATGGCGTCGAACGTGGTGGCGGTCCCGAGGTCGACGACCACGCACGGCCCGCCGAACAGGTCATAGGCCCCGACCGCGTTGGCGATCCGGTCGGCGCCCACCTCCTTCGGGTTGTCGTAGAGGATCGGCATGCCGCTCTTGACCCCCGGCTCGAGCACGACTGCGGGCACGTCGAACCAGCGACCGGCCATCTGGCGGAGGTTGGCGGTGACGAGCGGCACCGACGAGGTGACCGCGATGCCGGTGATCGTGTCGTCGATGTCCAGGCCGTTGAGGTCGAGGAGCTGGGTGAGGAGCAGGGCGTGCTCGTCCGCCGTCCGGACGTCGACGGTGGACAGCCGCCAGTGGTGGGCGAGCCCGACCGGCTCGGTCCCGTCCCGGGGGACCGACTCGTCGACGGGCGCTGTCGGATCGTCGGCGAAGAGTCCGACGACGGTCTCGGTGTTCCCCACGTCGATGGCGAGCAGCATGGTGTTCCTTTCGAGAGCGGCCGGCCGGGTGGCCGGAGGTGCTGCGGATCAGTCCCGGAGGTCGAAGCCCAGGTCGAGCACCGGCGCCGAATGGGTGAGGGCGCCGGCCGACAGCAAGTCGGCGCCGGCGGCGGCCAACGCGGGCGCCGTGGCCAGGCTGACCCCGCCGGACACCTCCACCAGGGCCCGCGAGCCCGAGTCCCGCACCAGGGCGACGGCCTCCGCCACCTGGTCGGGGCCCATGTTGTCGAGCATGACCACCGTCGCGTGGGCGTCGACCGCCTCGCGCACCTGGTCCAGCCGGTCGCACTCGACCTCGATCATCCGCCCGGGCCACAAGGTCCGGGCCCGGACCACCGCGTCGGCGATGGAGGCGCCACCCAGGTGGTTGTCCTTTACCAGGACCGCCTCGGACAGACTGCCGCGGTGGTTGACGCCACCGCCCGCACGCACCGCGGCCTTCTCCAGCGCCCGCAGGCCGGGCGTGGTCTTGCGGGTGTCGAGGACACGGGTCGCCGGATTTGCCTCCCGTACCGCGTCGACGAAGGCGCGCGTGCAGGTCGCCACCCCCGACAGGTGGCCGAGGAAGTTGAGCGCCGTCCGCTCGGCGGTGAGGATCGAGCGAAGCGGACCCTCCACCGTGGCCACCACCGTGCCCGGTCCGACCGCCGAACCGTCGGCGAGCAGCCAGGTGACGGCGAGTCCGGGGTCGACCTGGGCCAATGCCTCCACCGCGCAGGCCCGTCCGGCCACCACGCCGGTGGCCCGGCTCACCACGTCCACCACCGCCAGCCGACCGGCGGGCACCAGACCCGCCGTCAGGTCACCGAGCGGGAGCACGTCCTCGGCGATCGCCCGGGCGACGGCGTCCACCACCGCGGCCCGGGGTGGGTCGAGGTTCGGCTCCCAGCCGTGCCCGTCGGACGCGGTCACACCGGCCCTCCGCCCGCTCCGACCCCACCTGCCGAAGGGGTGGCCGGCGGGGGCCAGGTGCGGACGAGGACCGCACCGGGCCCGTCGCCGTGGACGATACGACAGCGCCACGCGTCCGACGTCCGGGGGAAGTCACTTCGGGCGTGTGCGCCACGGGTCTCCGTGCGAAGGGTCGCCGACTCGAGCACACGGCGCGCCGCCGTCACCAGGTTCGCCAATTCGCCGTGGGCACGGTCGACGGGCACGGCGGACCCGATGGCGGCGGCCACCGTGGCCACGGTGCGCCCGGCCCGCGCCAGTGAGTCGGCGCTGCGCACGACCCCGGCGCCGTCGGTCATGGCATGTTGCAGGCGGTCCCGGGTCTTGGCCACGTCCGGCCACGACGCAGCGCCGTCGTCGGGTGGTGCCGATGCGGCATCCGTGCGGTGGGTCGACCCCGGGGGGACCGGTTCGACGCGACCTTCGAGGACGGGGGCCAGCACTCCGGTCGGTGTCGGCCCGTCGGCTCCCCCGAGGATCGTCTCCGCCAGCCGGGCCCCGAACACCATGCCCTCGAGCAGCGAGTTCGAGGCGAGCCGGTTGGCCCCGTGGACGCCCGTGCAGGCCACCTCGCCGGCCGCCCACAGCCCGGGAAGCGCAGTCGCCCCCCACAGGTCGGTGAGGACGCCGCCCGAGAGGTAGTGGGCGGCCGGGGCGATCGGGAGCCAGTCGGTCGACGGGTCCAGGCCGATGGCCGACAGCGAGGCACGGATCGTGGGGAAGCGAGCGTCGAACGAATCGAGTGCGGTGGCGTCGAGCCACAGATTCTCGACTCCCTGGTCGTGCATGCGCTCGGCCATGGCCCGGCTGACGACGTCGCGAGGGGCGAGCTCGTCCACGAATCGGTCGCCGCGAGCGTCGCGCAGGAGGGCACCGTGTCCCCGCAGCGCCTCCGACAGCAGCGGCCGGGGCATGGCCGGGTGGTGGAGTGCGGTCGGGTGGAACTGCATGAACTCGACGTCGGCCACGGCCACGCCGGAGCGCACGGCCATGGCCAGACCGTCCCCCGTCGCCTCCGCCGGGTTGGTGGTCACCGCGAACACCTGGCCGGCACCACCGGTGGCGAGCACGGTGTGGGTGGCGCGCACCTCCACCGACCGCCCGTCGGTGCTGAGTGCCAGGACGCCGCGGCACCGGCCGCCCTCGACCAGCAAGTCGAGGGCGAACCACTCTTCGAGGACGGCGGCGGCCGAGGCCCGCGTGGCGTCCACCAGGGCCCGCTCCACCTCGGCGCCCGTGGCGGCACCGCCGGCGTGGACCACCCTCGCCATCGAGTGACCGCCCTCACGTGCGAGCGCCAGGGCGCCACCTGGTTGGCGGTCGAACACCGCGCCCATGGCGATGAGCTCGTGCACCCGGCTCGGTCCCTCGTCGACCAGGACCCGGACAGCCCCGGGTTCGCACAGGCCCGCGCCCGCGGCCAGGGTGTCGGCGAGGTGGAGGTCGGTCGAGTCCTCGTCACCACCGAGCACGGCGGCCACCCCACCCTGGGCCCACCGGGTGGCCGACTGGGACAGCTCCGCCTTGGTGAGGATGCCGACCCGCAGCCCGTCGGACCCGCCGGCCCCACCGACCGGGGGTGCCATCGGCGCCGCCAGCCGGACGGCGGCGGACAGTCCCGCCACCCCGCTGCCCAGTACCAGGACGTCGAGGGGCCCCGGGTCCGACGGCGCGGGACTCATCGGGCACGGTGGGGATCGAGGTTGTCGATGAGCCGGACCGAGCCGACCGTGGCGGCGACGAGCAGGCGGAGCGACCGCTCGGCCGACAGGTCGGACGCCGGCTCCAGGTCGTCGGCGTCGACCAGTACGGCGTAGTCGAGCGCGACGAGCGGCTCGGACGCGGTCGTCTCCGCCATCGCCCGCTCGACGTCGCCCCGCGCACCGCCCGACGCAAGTGCGGCCGCCCCGGCGAGCAGGGCCCGGTGGAGCACCGGGGCGGCAGCGCGCCCGTCGCCGTCCAGGCGTGTGTTCCGACTGGACAGCGCCAGCCCGTCGGGCTCGCGGACCGTGGCGCATCCGACGACCGTGACCGGCAGGGACAGGTCGGCCGCGACCCGTCGGACGACGGCCAGCTGCTGGAAGTCCTTCTCGCCGAAGTAGGTCCGGCACCGCCCCGCGGCGGACAGGAGCTTGACCACCACGGTGGCCACGCCGTCGAAGTGACCCGGACGCGACTTCCCTTCCCACCGTCCGGCCGGGCCGTGGACCGACACGGTCGTGCCCCCCGCTTCGGGCCAACCCGGGTACATCTCGTCGACCGACGGGACGAACACCACCGAGGCCCCGGCCGAGGCCGCCACCCCGAGGTCGGCGGCCGGGGTGCGGGGATAGAGCTCGAGGTCGACTGGCTCGGCGAACTGGGTCGGATTCACGAAGATGGTGACGGCCACGACATCGCACTCGGCGGAGGCCCGGGTGATCAGGGCGGCGTGACCGCGGTGGAGGGCGCCCATGGTGAGCACGACGCCCACCGTGCGCCCCGACCGGCGCTCGTCGTCGAGCCGGGCCGTGAATGCGGCCAGGGTGTCGAGCACGGTGACGTCGGGGTCCCCGGTGGGCGCGGTCCGACGATCCTCCGTGGTCGAGGTCACGCCACCTGCTCGGCGGCCACGCTCGGGACGTCGGTCGACCCGGGACCACCTGTCCCCGGCGTCCGGGCCGGGTCGACGTCCTCCGCGGTGTCGAGGGAGAGCCGTCGGGCCAGGGCGACCATGGCGTCGTAGCCGGCGAGCTCGGTCCGGTGCGCCGGCATGGACGCGATCGCGGTGCGGTGCCGCTCCACGGTCTCCCAGTCGCCCCGCACCGCCGGTCCGGTCAGGGCCCGTCGGGGTCCGAGCGCGAGCGCGTCCTCGGCGGCGGCGCGCATCAGCCCGGCGAAGGCGTCGAGGGAGAGTCCGGCCGTGGCCGCGACGCGCTGGACCTGACCCATGAGCGCCACCAGGTGGTTGGCGGCGATCGCCGCGGCCGCGTGGTAGGCGGCGCGGTCGGCGTCGCCCACCTCGACCACGTTGCCGCCCAGGTCCTCGGCCATCGCCCGGGCGGATCCGTCGCCGGCCACGGCGAAGGTGGTGCCGGAGCGCAGGCGCACGGCGCCGATCGCGGGGTTGGGCAGGGGCACCAACGGGTGGAGCGAGCCGCGCCGGACGTGCCCGGCCAGCACATCGAGTCCGAGGGACCCGGACAGGTGGACCACTGCCGTCGACCCGACCGGACGGACCGCGGCGGCCACGTCGGCCACCACGTCGTCGGGCGTGGCGATGACCAGGAGGTCGACACCGTGCGCGGCGTCGGCCGGCGACCGCTCGCGTCCCCACGCGCCCAGCGACCGATAGCCCCCGACGGCGTCGAGCGCTGCCATCAACGACCGGCCGGCACGGCCCGGCCCGAGTACACGGAATGTGGTCACGAGACCCCTTTCGACGTTCCAGCCCCGTTGGGTGCCGGTCGCATCAGGAAATCCAGGAACTGCTGCCTAGACCATACCCACGACCCGCACCACGCCGCCAGCGCGCCCGAGGTCGTCGAGCCCGACCAGGTCCGGCGCCAGCTCGGCCAGCGGAGCGAGCACGAAGCGGCGCTCGCGCCACCTGGGATGGGGCACGGTCAGTTCCGGGTCGTCCAGCGTGATCCCGTCCATCCAGATCACGTCTGCGTCGAGGGAGCGTGGGCCCCAGTGGACCGTGCGCACCCGACCGGCGGCGGCCTCCAGCCGGTGGCACTGCTCGAGGAGCCGGTAGGGGTCGGCGGGGGTCGGCGTCGCCAGCTCGACCACCAGGTTGAGGAATCCCCCCTGGTCGGCCGGGCCGCCCACGGGCTCGGTCTCGTACACCTGGGATACGGCCGTGACGGCCGGATCGCTCCCCGCCCGGAGCTGATCCACCGCCCGACGGAGGTGACCCCAGCGGTCGCCGAGATTCGACCCCAGCGAGAGGAACGCCCGTACGGTCGGGATCCCCGACGACGGTGCGGTCACCGGTGGCGGACCACCCGAACGCCGACGGTCTCGATGTCCACGGCCAGCGGCGGCCGCAGCTTACGGAGGGCCACGGTGACCCCGGTGATGCGGCGGTCCACGTCGAGGACGGCATCGGCCACGTGCCAGGCCAGGGCCTCGAGGAGCGAGTAGGAGCGGTCGCCCGACACCGTGGCGGCCACCACGTCGGCGACCGCGCCGTAGTCGACCGTGTCGGCCAGGGCGTCCGACACCCCGGCCGGCCGCAGGTCCACGTCCAGGTCGAGATCGACCTCGAAGGGCTGGGCACGCTCCTGCTCCTCGAGCAGTACGCCATGGGTGCCGACGCAGCGCAGCCCGCGCAGTTCGATGCGGTCGTTCGGGGCGCCGTCCCCCACCGTCACGCCCGGCGGCCGGCGCCCGAGTCGTGGGGGGCCGATGCCGGGTTGAGCTGGCCGGCGAGGGCGACGAGCTCGCGCCCGGCGGGCCCCATCGGGTGCCCGGTCAGGTGTTCCAGCACCGTGATCGACTGGGGACCGGTGGGCAACCGGTCCGACCACAGCAGGTAGCCGGCGATCACGCCGCAGACCCGGTCGCCCAGCTCCTCCTGGTGCACCAGGACCCGCTCGCCCGAGGCCAGTCGGCCGTGGACGTCGCGGAAGACGTCACCGAGGACGCCCCGGACGTCGCCGGAGGTAGGGAGCGGGTAGTGCACGCTGGCCAGGGACTTCTCCTCGTAGGCCTGCAGATTGTGCGAGGAGGACAGCAGGGACACCACCCGGTTGAATCCCTGGACCTGGAGCCAGATGATCTCCTCCTGGCGCCGTACCTTCCGGTGGTTCGGGGCGAAGCCGCCGGGACGTTCGCTCATGGCCAGGCGATCCTTGATCACCCAGGTGAAGTTCCGCGGCGCGATCCCCGCCGCCCACTTGCCCTTCACGTTCCGACCTCCGTATCCGGCCTCGTCCAGACGTCCCGGCCGGGTCCGGCCGGACGGCCCACCAGGAGGGCGGCCTGCACCGTGGCGGCCACGTCGTGGACCCGGACCATACCCGCCCCCTGCCGCAGTGCCCACGTGGCGGTGGCCAGCGAGCCCGGGAGCCGGTCGGACGGCGGCGCCGGTTCTCCTCGGGACCCGGCGGCGAGCTTCCCCAGGAAGGCCTTGCGGCTCGTCCCGACCAGGACCGGGTGACCCGTGGCGACCAGCACACCCAGCCGGGCGAGGAGCTCGAGGTTGTGGTCGACCGTCTTGCCGAAACCGATCCCCGGATCGATCCAGATCTCCGTCACCCCGCCGGCGCGGGCGGTGGCGGCACGGTCGGCGAGCAGGTCGCGCACCTCGGCCACGACGTCGGTGTAGCGCGGGTCGTCCTGCATGTCCGCCGGGGTGCCCTTCCGGTGCATGGCGACCCAACCGACCCCGTGGCGTGCGGCCACCGGCCACAACGAGGCCGATACGTCGTTGACCAGGGTCGCCCCGACCGCGACCGCCGCCTCGGCCACCGCCTCCTTGACCGTGTCCACCGAGACCCGCACGTGGGGGCTCAGGGCCTCGACGACCGGGACCACCCGGCGGAGCTCCTCCTCGACCGGCACCTCGACGGCGCCCGGGCGGGAGGACTCGCCGCCCACGTCGACGATGTCGGCACCCTCGGTGATCATCTCGTGGCCCCGTCGGATGGCGGACCCCGGCTCGAACCACTGGCCCCCGTCGGAGAACGAGTCCGGGGTGACGTTGAGGATCCCCATCACCAGGGCGCGTCCCACTGTGGCGGCTTCGGGCATCCGCCCCAGCGTAAACCAGGCCGGGACGGGCCGCGACCGGACGCACGGGTCCGTGGCCGGCCACTCCGGCACCGGGTACGGCTCAGCGGCCGCGCACGAACTGCATGGCTTCGAACCTGGTCGCGGAGTCGCTCCGGAACAGGCCCCGCACGGCCGAGGTGACGGTCGAGGTGCCGGACTTCTTGACCCCCCGCATCGACATGCACAGGTGCTCGGCGTCGACCACGACCAGGACGCCCTTGGGGTCGAGGGCGTCCTCGATCGCGTCGGCGATCTGGCTGGTCATGCGCTCCTGGACCTGGAGCCTCCGGGCGAAGCCGTCCACCAGGCGTGCCAGCTTGGACAAGCCGGTGATCCGGCCGTCCGACCCGGGGATGTACGCCACGTGGGCGCGGCCCATGAACGGGATCATGTGATGTTCGCACAGCGAGGCGAACGGGATGTCCCGCACCATCACCATCTCGTCGTGGTCAGCGGCGAAGGTCACCTCGAGGTGGTCTGCGGGGTTCTCGTCGAAGCCCACGAAGAGTTCCTCGTACATCCGTGCCACCCGTCCGGGTGTCATCGTCAGTCCGTCGCGGCCCGGATCCTCGCCGACGGCGGCGAGGATCTCGAGCACGGCGGCCTCGATCCGCTTCGTGTCCACGCTCATCGTCCGATCACCTCTCCACTCGCCCACCGCCCCGCTGGCCGGAGCCGGTGCACCGTTCTACCCGGTGCCGCCTCCCGGCCGTGCCGGGCCCTCCGGGCCCCGGCCACCCGGCGCACCGGTACCCCGGAACCAGCACCTAGGGTCCTGAG
>JAKAZC010000104.1 GCA_021826655.1 Actinomycetes bacterium
GCCGGGATCGACGGCGCCGAGGTCCTGGTCCTCCAGGGACGGCCCATCGGCGAGCCGGTCGCCCAGTACGGGCCGTTCGTCATGAACGACCGGACCGGCATCGAGCAGGCGTTCCACGACTACCGGCGGACCGGCTTCGGCGGGTGGCCCTGGCCCACCGACGATCCCGTGCATCCGGCGGACGCCGGTCGGTTCGCCCTGCACCCTGACGGACACGCCGAGCTCCCCGACGACGGGGACGGGAACTGACCGGCGTACGCCTGCCCGTCCCGTCCCAGTCCGTCCACGTCCCGTGGACCCGCCTGGCGGAGGTGTGCCACTGTGGATGCGACCACCGCGACGTTCCGCCGGGCGCCGACCGTGTACCGACCCCGACCGACCGTCCGCCGGACACCACAGGAGACGAGATGAGCATTGCCGCACCCACACACGCCCAGCACCGTGGAGCGGCCGAGCTCCCGTTCGCCGACATCGGCGGGGGCAACAAGCTCAAGGTGATCCAGGTCGACGTGGCCGAGGGCCTGTGGATCGTCGAGAACATCTTCCAGACCGGCTACGCCGTCCAGACCCATCGCCACACCGGGCCGGTCTACGCCTACACCATGTCCGGAGCCTGGAAGTACCGCGAGTACGACTACGTCAACCGGGCCGGCTCGTTCCTGTTCGAGCCGGCCGGATCGATCCACACACTCGAGTGCGTGGAGGACGACACCCAGGTGTGGTTCCAGATGTACGGGGTGAACCTCAACCTGGCCGACGACGGCTCCATCGAGAGTGTCTTCGACGGACCCGGCGCGCTCGAGGCCTACTACGCCCTGTGCGAGGCCGAGGGGCTGTCCCGGCCCGACGTGCTGGTCAGCTGATCCCGTCCCCCGACCACGGCGGTCGGATCCGATGACCGACACCGTCGACGCCGCCGCCATCGCCGGCGCGGCAGCCCGGCTGGCCTCGGTGGTCACCACCACCCCGCTGCACGAGTCGCCCCGGCTCGGCGCGGCACTGGGTCGCGCGGTGTGGCTCAAGCGCGAGGACCAGCAGGTCGGCAGGTCCTACAAAGTGCGCGGCGCCTTCACAGTCCTGTCGTCGCTGTCCGGGGACGAGCGGGCCGTCGGCGTGGTCTGCGCCAGTGCCGGAAACCACGCCCTCGGCGTGGCCCACAGCTGCCAGCTGCTGGGGGTGCGGGCCCGCGTCTTCGTTCCCACCACGACACCCCGCCAGAAGCGCCAGCAGATCGAGGCGACCGGCGGCGACCTGGTGGAAACGGTCGTGGCCGGCCACACCTACGACGAGGCGAGCGCCGCGGCCCGGGCCGACGCGGCGGCCACCCGTGCCATCTACGTCCACCCCTTCGACGACGTCCGCACCATCGCCGGCCAGGGCACGGTCGGTGCCGAGATCACCGGTCAGATGCCGGGCACGGTCGGCACGCTGGTCGTGCCCGTCGGAGGTGGCGGGCTGCTGGCGGGGTGCGCCACCTGGTTCCGGGCGTACTCACCGACCACCCGGCTTGTCGGGGTGGAGCCGGCCGGCGCCCCGAGTATGACCGCCGCCCTGGCAGCCGGCCACCCGGTACGGATCCGGTCGACGGACCGCTTCGTCGAGGGTGCGGCCGTGGAGCGGGTCGGCGACCTCACCCTGCCCGTCGTGCGCGACCTGGTCGACGCCGTCGTGGTGGTGGACGAAGGTGCGGTCGCCACCGAGATGCTCGACCTCTACCAGGTCGACGGGATCATCGCCGAGCCGGCCGGTGCTCTGGCTACTACGGCCGTCCGACAGCTCGACCCGCTGCCGCCGGGGCCGGTCGTCTGCGTGGTCTCGGGCGGTAACAACGACGTGAGCCGCTACGCCGAGGTGCTCGAGCGTTCCCTCGTCCACGAGGGTTTGCGCCACTACTTCCTGGTCACCTTCCCCCAGGAGCCGGGCGCCCTCCGGCACTTCCTCGACGATGTGCTCGGGGCCGGCGACGACATCGTCCTGTTCGAATACGTCAAGAAGTCGAACAAGGATACCGGTCCCGCCCTGGTGGGTATCGAGCTCGAGCGGGCCGTCGATCTTGACGGCCTGCTGGCGCGGATGGTGGCCAGCCCCCTTTCGATCGAGCGGGTGCCGCCCGACTCGCCACTCTCGCTCTTCCTGACCTGACCCGGGTAGCGCCCCGCGGTCCCGGACGGACGACGGCGGGAGGTCGGGTCTGTGGCTGCAGCCGTCGCGTCGGTGGATGCGACGTCTGGTGACGATCAGTCGAGCGCCTTGGCCAGCAACCCGTGGAGCTCGGTCCGCTCCTGCCGGGTGAGCCGGGCCAGCACGTCGTCCTCGACGCTCTCGATCCCCTGTTCGGCATTGTCGAATGCACGCAGTCCCTCGTCGGTGATCTCGACGAGGTGACGACGCCGGTCGGACGGATCGCGCCTGCGGAACGCGAACTCCTTCGACTCGAGCTCGTTGAGCAGCAGCACCAGGTTGTTGGCGTCGATGCAGAGCAGCTCGCCGAGTTCCTGCTGGGGGATCGGGCTGTGGTCGCGGAGCGTGGCCAGCGTGGCGAACTCCTTCATCCGCATGCCGAGGAGATCCTCGGAGGTCCGGCGGTAGACGACACGCGACAGTTGCGTCACCAGCACCGTGACCCCGGGCGTCGTGTCGGTCGACATCGGCCGCAGTCTAGGCGCACCGTCCCGGACTCCTCTACTACCCATAAGACTTGACACTCACTAGATCAGTGACTATCAATGAGGAGGGAATCCGCGTCAGCGCGATGGCCCTGTCGGGCAGCGCCGCCAGACACCCCCGCCAGACACCCCCGCCAGACACCAAGGAGACTCCCTTGTCGCCATCCCTTCGGGGCCTCGTCCGAGAGCGCCGCCGCTGGATCGCCCTGATCGTCGTCTGTTTCGCGATGCTGATGAACACCCTCGATCAGACGATCGTGAACGTGGCGCTGCCCACCATCCAGCACGATCTGCGCTTCACCCAGGCGTCACTCGCCTGGGTGATCGACGCCTATCTGATCACCTTCGCCGGGACCCTGCTGCTGGCCGGCCGGCTCGGCGACCTCATCGGCCGGAAGAAGGTCTTCCTGGTCGGCGTGGCACTGTTCACGGTGGCCTCGGCCGCCTGTGGCGCGGCCGACTCCCAGGTCCTGCTCATCGTGGCCCGGTTCGTCCAGGGACTGGGCGCCGCACTGTCGTCCTCGGTCATCCTGGCCATCATCATCGCCGACTTCGCCGAGCCCGCCGAGCGGGCCAAGGCGATGAGCTCGTACATCATCGTGGCGGTGGGCGGCGGCTCGCTGGGCCTGCTCGTGGGCGGCTACGTCACCCAGGCGCTCAGCTGGCACTGGATCTTCTTCATCAACATCCCCATCGGCATCGCCACCCTCGTCGTCGGCGCGGCACTGATCGAGGAGAACCTGGGGCTGGGGGTGCGGGAAGGCCTCGACATCGGCGGCGCCGTCCTGAGCACGGCGGGATTGATGCTCGCCGTCTACGCCATCGTGAGCTCGAGCCAGTACGGCTGGCGGTCGACGCACACGCTGGTGTTCGGCGGAGCCGCCGTGGTCGTGCTCGCCGGGTTCCTCATGCTCGAGCGCCGGCTGGCCCATCCGATGCTCCCCCTCGACGTCATGCGCGCGCCGGGTCTGCTCACCTCGAGCCTGGTCCGGGGGCTGATGGTGGTGGGCATGTACAGCACCTTCTTCATCGGGGTCCTTTACCTGCAGCACGTGCTCGGTTACAACCCGGTGCGTACCGGCCTCGCCTTCCTTCCCCAGACCCTGTCGGTGGCGGTGATGTCGGCGGGGATCACCGCCCGTATCATGCGCCGGTTCGGCCCCCGGTCCACGTCGATCATGGGCCTGGCGGTGGTGGCCGTCGGCCTCGCCCTGTTCGTCGGTTCCGGGCCACACACGACGTACTTCCCCCTGCTCTTCGTCGGGCTGCTGCTCATCGGCCTGGGGGCGGCGACGGCGTTCACACCGCTGCTCACCATCGCCCTGGCCGAGGTGCCCGGCAGGGACGCGGGTATCGGCTCCGGCATCGTCAACGTCTCGCAACAGGTGTCGGGAGCGCTCTCCGTCGCCGTCCTCGGAGCCGTCTCGGCCGGCCACACCGCATCGCTGCTGGCCTCGGGGAGTTCCGTGGTGGACGCACTCGACGGTGGCTACCGGCTGGCGTTCGTGATCGCCCTGGCGAGCATCCTGGTGGCGATCGTCTTCGGCTTCCTCATCCTCAAGCGGCCTGACCCGGCGACGGGCCTCGAGGTCGCCGACGAGACCACGGAGGCGATGTCGGAGACGCTGATCGTCGAGGCGATGTGATCCTGAGGTGTCCGGGCCGGTCGTCCCGGTCCTGTCCGACCAGTGGGGTACCGGAGGGAGCACGATGACGCGGCCGACCGGATGACGCGACCACCGGACCGAGCGGCTCCCCGTGTAGGTTCCGGTCGGGTGCCGCACCCGTGCCACGACGTGGCCGGACACCTGGGTGCCACGACACCTGCCGGCCCCCGGTGCCCGACAACCGTAGTGAGCGGTCGACGACGACCGGGAGAGGGAGACATCATGGACGAGGGCGTGGCAGCGGAGTTCCAGTTTGCCGACCAGGACATCCCCTGGCTGCTGCGGTCGTGGGCCGACTCGCGGCCGGACAAGACGTTCCTGATCTGGGAACCGCGGGGCGACGGCGGGCGGCAGTGGACGTATGCGGAGTTCTGGAACGACGTGCGGCGCATCGCCGCCGGCCTGGCCGGGCGCGGCGTCCGCCAGGGGGATCGCATCCTCATCCACGCCGACAACTGCCCCGAGATGGTCCTGGCCTGGTACGCCTGCGCGGTGGTCGGTGCGGTCGGGGTGACCACCAACACCCGGTCGGTGCGAGCCGAGCTCGAGTTCTTCATCACCAAGACCGCCTGCGTCGGAGCGATCACCCAGTCGTCGTTCGCGCCGATGGTCGCCGAGGCGGGTCCCGGACTGGCGTGGATCGCGGTCGCGGCGGAGGACCCTGGCACCGCGCCCGCGGTCGGGGGCGACGACCGGTTCACACCGTTCGACTCGCTGGTCGGACTCCTCGAGGACGCGCCCGTGCGGGCTCCCGAACCCATGGCACCGGTCGGGATCCTCTTCACCTCGGGGACCACCTCGCAGCCGAAGGCGGTCGTGCACACCCATGCCAATGCGCTGTGGGCCGCACGGGTCGGCCCGACCAACATCTCGATGGGACACGACGACACCTATCTCGTGTTCCTGCCCTTCTTCCATGTCAACGCTCAGAGCTGGTCGTTCTGGACGACGTTGGGGGTCGGTGGGACCGTGGTGCTGCAGCCCAAGTTCTCCTCGACGCGGTTCTGGGAGGTCGTGACCACC
Source organism: Actinomycetes bacterium (assembly GCA_021826655.1). Next base: position 5,357 of record JAKAZC010000104.1, read on the forward strand.
CACCACGTCACCCACCTGTCCCTGATCCCCTTCGTGTACTCCGCCATTGCCGGGCAGCCGATACCGGAGCACTCGGTCAAGGTGGGGGTCTTCGGCCTCGTCGTGCCCGAGCTCGAGGCGTGGCTGGGCTTCCGGGTGGTGCCGGCCTACGGCATGACCGAGACGGTCATCCACGCCACCAACGACAACCCCGGTCGTCTGGTACCCAAGGGGTCGATGGGCAAGCCCACCCCGGGCTACGAGCTGCTCATCGTCGACCGGGGGACCGGCGAGGTCTGCACCGACGGGAGGCCGGGCGAGCTGTGGGTGCGGGGGACCCGGGGGATCCAGCTGTTCCTCGAGTACTACGACAACCCCGAGGCGATGGCCAAGAGCTTCACGCCCGACGGATGGTTCCGGACCGGTGACGTGGTCCGCCTGGCCGAGGGGGGCAACTACGTCTACTGCGACCGCGACGCCGATGTGCTCAAGGTGGGCGGCGAGAACGTCTCGGCCCGCGAGGTGGAGGACGCGTGCCGGCAGGTCCCGGGGATCGCGGACGTGGCCGTGGTGGCCCAGTCCCACGAGATGCTCAGCGAGGTCCCGGTGGCCTTCGTCATCAAGGGACCCGGGGCGGAGGCCGACGACGGGGTTCTCGCCGGAGCCATCATCGAGGCGTGCGCGTCGGTGCTGGCCGACTTCAAGGTCCCCCGCGCCGTCTACGTGGTGGACGAGTTCCCGCGGGCCACGCTCGACAAGGTGGCGAAGAACAAGCTGCGGGACCGGGCCAACGAGGCCATCGCCTGAGTCCGGGTCCGGTGCTCCGCGGTGCCCGGGGCACCGGTCACCCGCGGCGAGGGGCCCACTGCCAACGCCGCAGCGTGAGGACCACACCGACCGCTCCCCAGACGGCGATCACCGCGAGGTCGTGCCAGGTCCAGGGCGACGTGCCCGGGATGTGGTTGAACGAGTCCTGCAGGCTGACGATCAGCCGGCGCACCGGGAGGTAGTCGGTGATGTTGGCCAGGGTCGAACCGGGGGCCAGCGGGTAGTAGAGCCCGGAGAAGGCCAGCACGATGAAGAAGACGATGTTCACCACCGGACCGGCCGCGTCGGCATTGGGGAGCAGGGTGCTCACCCCCATGCCGAGCGCGGTGAAGCCGAACATGCCCACCACCAGCGCCAGCAGGAAGGGCACCCAACTGGCCGGTCCGTGGACACCGAAGGCCCGGCCGACCGCCAACATCAGCACGATCTGGATGACGCACACGATCATCGTGTTGACGAAGATGGCGGACATGAGGATCCAGGTGGGGGCGGGGCTGAGGCGCAGGCGCTTGAGGAGTCCCATCTCCCGCCGGTTCACGATGACGATGGACAGGACGGAGAAGCACGACGACATGACCCCGTAGGCGACGAACCCGGGCACGTAGTACTGGATCAGCTTGATGCCACCCAGTGACCGAACGGTCGACGTGCCCGCCGAGGACTCGAAGATGAGCAGGAACACCGTCGAGAATCCGATGGTGAAGACCGCCCCGATCGGATTGAGCCAGAAGGAGAGCTGCTCGAACCGCACCTGCCACCCGATCAGTCGGAGGTCGCTGAGCCCCTGGGAGGACCCGGTCGTCGGCGTCGGCGTCGGTGGGATGCTCACTGCTCCGCCCCGGTCAGTCGCAGGTAGATGTCCTCGAGGGAGACCCGGGTGACGGCGAGCCCCGCGAGCACGTGGTCGTCGTCGATGGCCCAACCGGTGAGCCGGTGCAGTACCCGGAGCTCGTCGTCGGTGGAGATCCGCACGATGCCGTTCTCGACGGCCGGTCCGGGCGCCGGCACGTCGGTGGGGGACACGCCTTCAGGCAGGGCGAACCGGATGGTCACCGTGCTCGAGTCACGCCCGCCGATGGAGGTCGGTGTGCCGCTGGCCACGATCTCGGCCCGGTAGAGGACGGCTACCTTGTCGGCCAGTGCCTCCACCTCGTCCATGTAGTGGGTGGTCAGCATGACGGTGGTCCCGGCGGCCGCGAGCTCGCGGATCAGCTCCCACGAGGTCCGTCGGCCGGAAGGGTCGAGCCCGGTGGTCGGCTCGTCGAGGAAGAGCAGGTCCGGGTTCCCGATGATGCCGAGTCCCACGTCGAGGCGGCGCTGCTGCCCACCCGAGAGCTTCTTGACCTTCTGGTCCGACTTGTCCTTCAGGCCGATGAGCTCGATGACCTCGTCGACCGGCCGCGGCGACGGGTAATAGCCCGCGTTGCGGGTGAGCACCTGGCGCACGGAGTAGAACGGCTCCACGGCCAGTTCCTGGAGCACCACGCCGATCCGGTTGCGGAGCCAACGCCGTGTCGCCCGGTCGGAGGGATCGACCCCGAGGGTCCGGACCTCGCCGCCGGAGCGGTCGCGGAATCCCTCGAGGATCTCGATGGTCGTGGTCTTGCCGGCGCCGTTGGGCCCGAGCAGTGCGAAGACCTCCCCCTTCTCGACGTCGAACGACACGTCGTCGACCGCGAGTACGTGGCCGTAGGACTTGGCCAGGTGGGCGACACTCACCGCGGGCACGGGAGTCACCGCCCCCTTCGGGGCGGGCGGGTCATCGACGCGCGCGGCCCGGTCGGGACACCTGGTCCGGGCGTGGTGGGCGGTATGCGGGGGCGGTCGGCCGGCGGCACGGGTCGAGTCTCGCGCATGCGTCGGTGACCGACCGGTCTGTCGCAACGCCCCCGGGTCCGGTGGTGTGGGGGGCGGTGGACCCGCCGGTTTCCGCGCACGGCCCGACCGGACCGCCGCACCGTGCGACACCGATGGCGTAGTCCGTGGACCGGTGCCGGGCCAGGCTTCAGCCTCCGAGCCCCCGCCGGAGGGCATCGAGGTCGTCGCGGAGGACCGCCACCACGCCACGCAGCGAGTCCAGCTCCGCCCGCATCGCCTCGAGCTCGGGCCGCAGGTCGGCGCCCGACCAGGCTGCCGTGTCGACGGCGGAGCCGGACGGGGCGGAGCTGCTCCGTGGAGACGGGCTCCTCCCCCCGACGGCGTCGCCCCCCTCCGCCGACCCGGCATCGGGGCCCCAGGGGTCGGCCATGATCTGTTGCCAGCGGTCCTCCTTCTGGCCGGGCCGGCGACCCTGTGGACGGGCGAGCCCTTCCGAGTGCTCGGCGAGTACCGTCAGCTGCTGGTCGACGTCACGGACCGAAGGGAAGTCGGCCATCCGTTCGGTCCGTGACCTCAGCTCGCCGACCGTCTGGGGCCCGCGGAGGAGCAACGTGGCCAACAGGGCGTAACGGGGGGCGTCGAGT
>JAKAZC010000105.1:0-4926 GCA_021826655.1 Actinomycetes bacterium
CGACACGCTCGACTGCATCGCCACAACTGTGCCCGCCCGAAGTGGCCAAAAGGTAATCCTCAGGCGAACGTACGGTGAACAATCGCGCGAACAGGGGATGTCCGGGGAGAACGCCCTCGTCGTGGGTAATCTCTGCGTGACATGACGACGCCCTCTGACGGACCCGCCACCATCGACCTGAAGGTCATCCAGCTCTTCGCCCTGGTGTCGGAGGCCCTGTCCCGTGCCACCCACGCCCTGCTCAGCGGCGATGCACTGCTCGGACAGACGGTCATCGACGGGGACCAGGCGGTGGACGCGCTGACCGCAGAGGTCGAGCTGCTCATCTGGCTGGAGCTCCAGGAGCGGCCGGTCCAAGGGAACGAGCTGCGCTACCTTGTGGGGCTGCTCCTGATCATCCCGGAGCTCGAGCGCAGTGCCGATCTCGCCGAACACGTGGCCCAGCGTGCCGTCGAGCACCTGGGGACGTCGATGAGCCCGCGGAGCCGCGGCATCGTCCAGCTGATGACCGAGGTGGCCAACGAGATGTGGCGTCAGGCGGCAGACGCGTTCGGGCAGCGGGCCCGGGTGGCCGAACGCCTCGCCACCGCCGACGAGGAGATGGACATCCTGCACGCCCGGCTGACCCTCGAGGTAGGTGCCGAGGAGATGCCGACCGCGATCGCCGCACAGGTGACGCTGCTGGCCCGGTTCTACGAACGGCTGGGCGACCATGCCGTCAACCTGGCCCGCCGGATCGAACTGCTGGTCGACACCCGGCCGGACTAGGACGACCGAGGCGGGGACGACCCTGCGAGAGGACGACCCTAGGAGGAGAAGTCCTCCGGACGGATGCTGTCGAGGAAGCTGCGGAATTCGCCGACGATCTCCTCCGGGTTGCCGGCCGCGTCGACCGTCCCCTCCGCCCGCTCGTCGTCCACCACGTCCTCGTCGTCCTCCTCGCCGTCCTCCTCGTCGACGGCGAGCATGATGCCCTCGGCATCCATGAGGTCGTCGGCCACGAAGAGCGGCGCCCCGGTGCGCACGGCGACGGCGACCGCGTCGGACGGTCTCGACGACACCGGCACCTCACTCCCATCGCGGAGCAGGACGATCTCGGCGTAGTACGTGCTGGTCCGCAGCTCGGTCACGACCACCCGGACGACGTCGGCGTCCAGCGCCTCCAACAGGTCACGGATCAGGTCGTGGGTCATCGGCCGGGGCGTGTCCATCCCCTGGAGGGCAAACGCGATGGCCGTGGCCTCGGGCGCCCCGATGAAGATCGGCAACGTGCGCCCCAGCCCCTCGGACTCCTGGAGGAGCAGGACCGGCGTGTTCGACTGCAGGTCCACCCGAACCGCGCGGAGCCGCACCTCGACCATGCACCAAACCTACTCGCCGAAGGCGCCCGCCGCGACGGCGCTCCGACTCTCCCGACACCCTCGCCACGGCGGATCAAGTCGCCGGCTCATCCGTCGAGGAGGTCCCCGAGCGCCGTGCGCAGCAGCGATCCCTTGAGCTGTCGTCCCAATCCTGCGAGCTCCTCGGCCGTCCGACCGGCCCGGGCCCGGGCCTCGGGATTGCGCTGTCGCACCATGGGGATCACGACCTGCTCGATGAATCCCGCCTCTCGATCGGCGGCGTTCTTGTACAGGCGGAGGTGCCGGGCCTCGATGCCGAATTCCGCGAATTTGGCGGCCACGTTGGCGATGGTCAGGGCCTCCTCGTCGAAGTACTCGGCGCCACCGATCACCGCGGCACGCACCAGTCCGTACTCCTGCAGCTGACCGACGGTAGCGATGGTCAAGCCACTTGCCGAACACAGTTCGTCGAGCGTGAGACTGGGGACGCCCCGCGCACCGGGCGAACCGCCCGGACCCCGGCCGTCGTCCGGGCGGGTCCCGAGCATGGGCTCCAGCTCCAGCTCCGGCTTCGGTCCCGCTCCCAGGTCGGGGGCCGGGTCGGATGCCGGGGACGGCGCGGGGGTCGGGTCGGATGCCGGGTCGGATGCGGGGGTCGGGTCGGATGCCGGGGTCGGCGCGGAGCCGCGGGCCCTCCGTGGAGTCGGCCCGGCTTCGCCCGGTGTGGCCGCGCTCGATGCCGCGGCGACCCCGGAGCCGTGACCCGAGCCGTTGGCCGCGACGTCGGCGGCCCGGTGCGGCGGTGCGGCCAAGCTCGCCCGGTGGGCCCTGGCGACCGGCGGGGTGGCCACGGTGGCGGTCGCGACCGCCGGGCGGACCACGCCGGCGTCACTCCCCTGCGCTCGCGGCGCAGGTTCCGACGAGACGGGACCGGACCCGGCTGACCGGTGGGTCGACGAGGCTCCTCGACCCACCAGGACGGGCTCGACCGCGGCAGGTACCGTCGCCGGCGCCAGCTCCCGGGTGACCGATGCTCCAGTGGACGGACTGTCCGTCGTGTCGGCGACCATCGGGGCGCCGGCCTCGACCGTCACGTCGGATGCCGTGGCCGAAGCGGCGAGGGCGTCCGGCGTGGACGGCGCGCCGGGTGCCGCCACCCGCTTCGACGTTCGTGCGGCGTCTGCCGTCGGCTCGGTTCCGTTTGCGTCCTCGTCCAGGCGGTCCTTGATCACCTTGAGCGGCAGGAAGTGCTCACGCTGCTGGCGGAGGACCCATCGGAGTCGCTCGACGTCATGTTCGTAGAACTTTCGGTAACCCGACGGAGTCCGCTCCGGGTTGACCAGGCCCTGACTCTCCAGGAACCGGATCTTCGAGATGGTGACGTCGGGGAATTCCTGGCGCAGCAGCGTCAGGACGTCGCCGATCGACAGGTAGGAGCGGGTGCTCACTCGGTCGCCCCACGGAGGTAGACGAGCTTGAACTTGCCCACCTGGACCTCGTCGCCACTCGCCAGCACCGCCTCCTCGATCCGGGTGCGGTTGACGTAGGTGCCGTTCAACGAGCCGGCGTCCCGGACCGTGGTCACCAGGCCCTCGGTCACGAACACCGCGTGCTTTCGTGACACCGTGATGTCATCGAGGAACACGTGGCTGTCGGGATGGCGGCCGACGGTGGTCTCGGGGATCTCGAGCGGGAACCGGGCGCCTTCGTCGTCGCCCCGCCGGACGACCAGGAGGCCGACCCCCCGGGGCAGTTCCAGCTGGCCGACGGGCACGGTACCGTCCCCGGCGTCGGCGACCTCGTCGACCGGGCTGACCCCCACCGAGGTATCGGGTGCCGCCGTCACCATCGACGCGCCACACGAGGAGCAGAAGTTCACGCCTTCGGGATTGCGATGACCGCAGTTGTGGCAGAACACGTCATCCAACGTAGCCGCTCCTGCCGTTCCGCTCCCGAGTAACGCCCCGGTGGCGGGGCTCAACCTTCCGTCAGCTGGCGGTAGCCGGCGGCGTCGAGCAGTGCGTCGACCGCGCCCGGGTCGCCTGGTGCGATCTCACAGATCCAGCCCTCGCCGTAGGGGTCGGAGTTCATCAGTTCGGGCGCGTCCCGGAGCCGTGCGTTGACCGCCATGATCTCGCCGGCCACCGGCGCGTAGATCTCCGAGACGGACTTGGTCGACTCGACCTCGCCGACGAGTCCACCTGGCTCCACCGTGGCACCGGGGCCGGGCAGGTCGACGAAGACGATGTCGCCGAGGGCGTCCTGCGCGAAGTCGGTGATCCCCACACGGATCCGGTCCCCCGACGACCGGACCCACTCGTGGTCGCTCGAATAGCGCAGGTCCTCGGGCACGTCCATGGGTCCGGACCCTACCGGACCGGCGTCGGGTCCGCCTCCTGGGCCGGGGGCCGGCGCCGCCCCGACGACGCCGCGGACGCGTCGCCGCTCAGTGCAGGAGGTGTTCCAGGCGGGTGGTGTACTCCTGGGCGCGGGCTTCGGCCTGCGAGGCGCTCGGCGCCTCGGCCCACACGTGCGTGATGGGCTCCTCGGGATCAGGTAGCACCAACGCCCAGCCGTCGTCCTCCAGCACCTTGACGCCGTCGACCAGGACCAGCTCGCGTCCCTGGGAACGCTCGACCAGGGTGCGCATCAGCATCCCCTTCTGATCCCACGGGGTATGCACGGACTGGTGGGCGATCCGCACCGGGGGCATGGCCGCCACCAGCTCGGACAGTCTGCGTCCCGTGGACGTCAGGAGCGCGATGAGGTTCACCAACGTGGCGGCGCCGTCGAAGGCAGGCAGGAAACGGGGGAAGATGAACCCGCCCGACTGGCTGGCCGCGAGGGTGACCTTTTCGGACCGCGCCACCTCCATGAGGCTTGACGCGGACAGCTTGGTCCAGACGATCGCGGCGCCGGCGTCGTGGCAGATCCGCTCGGCGGCGGTGCTGGCCGCCACCGGCAGTGCGATCCGGGCGCCGGGCACGGCCTCGGTGACCAGGGTCACGAGGACCAACAGGGCCTCGTCGTGGCTGAGGGTGTGGCCGAGGTCGTCGACGATGTCCACGAACTCGCCGCCGGGGTCCAGCACCGCGCCCATCTGGGCACCCGACGCCCGCACCAGCTCGGACACCCGGGACGCGGCGGACTGTCGGTCGAAGGTGAGCACGCTGGCGGTGTTGGCGTACGGGTTGACCACCAGGACCTCGGCCTCGAGCTTGGCCAGCAGCGTGGGCATGACGAAGCTGGCCGTCCCGTAGGAGTAGTCGAGCACCAGTTTCAGGCCGGCGGATCGGGCAGCCGACAGGTCGACCGAGTCGATCAGTGCGGCCGTGTAGTGCTCGAGGGTCCGGGGAGGGAATCCGAGATCCCCGATCTCACGGGCCAGGACCCGGCGGAAGTCCTCACGGTGGTAGAGGCGCTCGATCTTGCGCTGCGTCGCCTCGTCGACGTCGATCCCGTCCTCGTCGAAGAAGCGCAGCACGACCGACTGGGGGTCCCCGGGGTCGAGGCGCACGGTGACGCCCGCAGTCGACGCGGACGACGTGATCTGGAATCGGGTCACCGGCACGGTGGCGGCTTCGAG
>JAKAZC010000105.1:4936-8599 GCA_021826655.1 Actinomycetes bacterium
CAGCCGACCATGATCGCCCGCTTGAGCACACGGGCGGCCCGGCTGGTATCACGCGAGCTGGTGACCGTGGCGCCCTTCTCGAGTGTGGAGGCCCACGCCATCGACAGGCGGACCGCCAGCTCGGGGCTGATGTCCACGTTGGCCAGGCCCCGGACCCCGTCGCGGCCGAAGAGCGACCGGGCGCCGCGGGACTCCCAGACGATCGAGGAGTTGACGATGGCCCCGGCCTCGACCGTCTTGAACGGATAGATCTTCACGCCCGCGCTGATCTCGGCGTGGGCGCCGACGAAGCACTCGTCCCCGAGCACCACGCCCTCCTCGCACCGGACCCCCTGGCGGAGGTCCGAGCCGCGTCCGAGCACACTGCCCTCGACCCGAACGCCGGACCCGAGGTAGGTGTTGTCGTGGACCACCGAGCGTTCGACCACGGCGTTGTCGCCGATTCGGACGTTGCGACCGAGGGTCACGTAGGCCCCGAGGCTGGCCCCCGGGCCGACGACGCAGTTGTCACCGATGACCGCTGGGCCGGTCAGGGCGACGCTCGGGTCGATCTCGGCGCCCTTGCCGACCCACACGCCCGGCCGGAGCGGGAAGCCGCCGATGTCGACGTGGACCTTCCGGTCGAGGATGTCCTGGTGCGAGCTGAGGTAGGCCTCGAGTGTGCCCACGTCCTCCCAGTAGCCGTCGGCCACGTAGCCGAAGAGACGCCTGCCGGCGGCGAGCGCGGCCGGGAACGACTCGCCGGAGAAGTCGACGGCCTGTCCGTCGGGGATGAACTCGAAGATCTCGGGTTCCAGGACGTAGATGCCGGTGTTGATCGTGTCGCTGAACACCTGGCCCCAGGTCGGCTTTTCGAGGAAGCGGTCGATGGAGCCGTCCTCGTCGGTGATCACGATGCCGAACTCGAGTGGGTTCTCCACGGCCTTGAGCGCGAGTGTGGCGAGTCCACCGTGTGCCTCGTGGAACTCCACCACCTTGCCGAGGTCGATGTCGGTGAGCACGTCGCCCGAGATGACCAGGAACCGCTCGTCGAGTTCGTCCATGGCATTGCGGACCGAGCCGGCCGTACCGAGCGGCGTCGACTCGGTGGCGTACACCATGCGGACCCCGAACTCGGAGCCGTCGCCGAAGTAGGTGCGGATGGCATTGGCCATGAACGCCACGGTGACCACGATGTCCTCGAACCCGTGGGTGCGGAGCAGGTTCACCACGTGCTCCATCATCGGGATGTTGGCCATCGGCAGCATCGGTTTGGGCTGATTGGACGTGAGGGGCCGCAGGCGAGTGCCCTCGCCGCCGGCCATGATCACTGCCTTCATCGGGTCATCCCCTCGTCATCGGAGACGCGTGGTGCCTTCGCCCGCCGGCCGTCGGCCAGGGCCCGGCGGGCCACCGGTACGTAGGACGCGGCGGCCGCCCAGGCCAGCGCCAGGCCGAGGAGCCCGATGACCCAGGCGGTGATGTGGAGCACCGACTGCCAGCTGGCCGGGCCGTGCCCAGCCAGGAACAGCGGGTACGCGGTCATCAGCGCGAAGGTCCCCGCCTTCCCCACCCAGAGCACGTCGATCCGGGCCGCACCGAGCGAGGCCAGGAGCAGCACGGCCCCGGAAACGACCACCTCGCGCAGGAGCGTGGCCACGCCGAACCAGATCGGGACCGCACCCTGGATCATGATGGTTAGGACCGCCGTCACCACGAGGACCCGGTCGGCCACCGGATCGAGCACCTTGCCGAGTGTCGACACCTGGTGGAAGTGCCGGGCGACGTAGCCGTCGATCCAGTCGGTGGCACCCAGGACCGCGAGCAGCACGGCGGCCTGCGTCTGCCGGTCGGCGCCGAAGAGCAGCCACACGTACAGCGGGATGCAGGCGAGGCGCACCGTCGTGACCAGGTTCGGAACGGTGAGGACCCGATCGAGATCCTGCTCGCCGTCGAGGCCGATTCCTGGAACGCTCCCACCCCCGGTCGTAGTCGCAGGGCCCGCGTCGACACCGTCCACACGGCCGAGTCTACGAGGATGGCCGGAGGGTTCGGGACAAGCCGCGGTGGGGGGAGTCGAGGTCCCGGAGGGGAGCACCCCTCCCGCCGGGTCGTGCACCCCTCCCCCCGGGTCGTGCACCCCTCCCCCCGGGTCGTTGCGCCACACTGGTGGGGTGTCGGGGATCGACCGGGTCGACCGGGTCATCGGGGTCGTTCTGGTCGTCGTGCTCGCCGCGCTGGTCGGCTACGGCCTGTCCGACAACGCTCGGGCCTCGATCCCGTCGTCTGCGGGTCCGCTGTCGGCGCCGACCCCCGGTGCCGGCATCGGCACGTCCACGACCACCGCGTCGACGCCGGTGGCCGCACCGGGGTCGACGACCACTTCGACGCCGGGAGCCGTCGACAGCTCCCCGACGACGGTACCCGGTCCTCCGGTTGCCGGTCCGGTGACGGCCGTCGGCGACTCGATCATGCTGGATATCCAGCCCGAGCTGAGCGTCGACCTACCCGGCGTGACGGTCGACGGGCTGGTCAGCCGACAGTTCCAGGCGGGCATCGGCGTGGTCCAGGCCGACCGCGCCGCCGGCACCCTCGGCAACGTCCTGGTGGTCGAGCTCGGGACCAACGGCGCGATCAGCCCGTCAGATGTCGACGCCATGATGCAGGCGGCCGCCGGGGTGCGCCGGGTGGTGTTCGTCAACGTCAACGTGCCGCGGTACTGGGCCGCAGGCGACAACGCGGTGCTCGCCGCCGGGGTGGCCCGGTACCCGGGACGTGCCGTGCTGGCCGACTGGAACGCACTGTCGACCCCGCACCCCGAATGGTTCACGTCCGACCAGGTCCACCTGAATCCGGCTGGGGCCACCGCGCTCGCCGCGCTCATCGCCCAGAACGCCTGAGGACTGCGCCATGACCCCTGATGCGTTGGCCGCCGGCGCGTTGGCCGCCGGCGCGTTGGCCGCCGGCGCGTTGGCCGCGGGTGCGTGCCCGAGTCAGCGAGGACGCACGTGACATCACGAGACCCCGTCTCCCGGAACCGCCCGCTGCCGACGGGGACCGGTGCCTGGGCGATCTCCCCGACCGCCAGCGCGGCCGACGCCCATGACCGCGATGGCGACGAGTCGAGCAGCCGGGGTGGCTCCCCGGTGAGGGCACCCGGGGCCTGGTCGCCACCCCGTCCGACCCACGCCGGTGCCGGTCCGGCGGGTCGGCCGGATCAGGGGCGCGCCGGCCGGTGGGCTCAGATGACCGGACCTCGGTGCGCATCCCCGTCGGCGGCGGGCCCGAGCCCGGACCGCTCCCGGACCACCACGTCGAAGGCCACGGGGTCGTCCGGCGTCACGAACGGCTTGACCCGCCCGCCGAGGTCGAGCACGAAGCCGGTCGACTTGCGGGATCGACCGGGGTCGAAGTTGGCCCAGTAGCCGGGGTTGGCCGTCCCCCAGATGCGTCCCCGACCACGCGCCGCCGACAGGTCCACCCGCTCCATCGAGTGGATGGCGGCGTAGGGGATGTGCTTCGTGCCCCACGGGAAGTAGTACCCGCGCACGTCGATGCCCGTCGGCGTGCAACGCACTCTCGGGTCCGCGTATCCACCGTCCTGGTCCACGGACGCAGCATATGCCCGACCGGAGCGTTCCCACAGCTCGCACGGCCTCGTGTGGTAGTCAGTGGCCATGCCCC
>JAKAZC010000106.1 GCA_021826655.1 Actinomycetes bacterium
CCTGCCGGCGGTGACCCTGGCGGCGACCCTGGTGGTCGGCCTGGCCGGATGCGGTTCCGCTTCGTCGTCGACGTCGACGACGGCCGCACCGGCGCACCCCCCGTCCGCCGCGACCATCGCCATCTCAAACTTCATGTTCATCCCCGACCACCTCACGGTGGCGCCGGGGGCGACCATCACGGTGGACAACCGGGACGACGTCGCCCACACCGTCACCAGTGGATCGGGGATGTTCGACACCAAGGACATCGCCGCGGGGACGTCGGTCACCTTCGCGGCGCCCAGCCGACCGGGCAGCTACGCGTACATCTGCTCGATCCACCAGTACATGACCGGCACCATCACCGTCGCCTGACCGCCACCATCCACCGGGGTGCCACCGCGCCGGTGCGGCCGCATGCCACCGGTCCGACCGCCAGATCGACAGACCAAGACCCACCGAGCAAGGAGACCCCCTATGGAGCATCCGCAGATGGACGGCCGCAGCCCGGCCGACGACCCGATGCCCGATCTGGACCGAACGGCGATGGCCCTCCTGTTGGAGGAGTCCCGCGACGTCCACCGCGACGCGATGTCGGCGACGGCGACGGCGCTCGACGACCTGGTCGACGCGACCGGCCCCGCCGTGCGCCCTCCGGCCGAGTGCGACGGGACGGCCGAACCGGTCGCCCGGCGTGAGGTCGCCCGACGTCGGATCACCTTCGGGGGTGGCATGCTGGCCGCGGCCGGCGTGGTGGCCGCGCTCGACGCGGTGGCGGCATCACCGGCGTTCGCCGCGTCGTCACCTGACATCCAGATCCTGCAGACGGCCGCCTCCATCGAGGTGCTGGCAGTCGCCACCTACACCACCGCGCTCACGCTGCCCTTCATCGGGGGCGTGGCGGCCAATCCGGTGGTGAAGGCGTTCGCCATGACCACCATGCAACAGCACAAGGAGCACCTGTCAGCGTTCAATGCAGCCGTGTCCAGGCTCGGCGGTACGGCACAGACGAACCCGGATCCGGCACTGGCCAAAGTTGTGCAGGCGGCGGTTCCCGGGCTGACCGGGCCCGCCCCGGTGGTGGCGCTCGCGCTGGAGCTCGAGCAGGGCGCCGCCGAGACGTACGTAGCTGACACGGCGGCACTCTCGGATGCCACCGCCCGGAAGCTCACCGCGTCGGTGATGGGGGTGGAGGCACAGCATGCGTCGATCCTCCTGGCCGTGCAGGCACTGCTGGCCGCCAACGCACCGCAGTTGATCGCTCTCCCCCCCGATGCGGCTGGTCTGCCGGCGGCGGCCGGATCGGTCGGGTTCCCGGTGGCGTTCTTCCCGACCGACATGGCCCGACCCTCGACCGAAGGAGCACTCTGATGAAGCGACGCAACCGCACGACGGCCCCCATGGCCGTCACCGAGGCGGAGCTCTCGACTCTGACCCAGGACCTCGACGCACTCCACCACGACGTCGGGATGCCCGCGATGCACGCGGCGCTCGGCCGATGGACCGAGGAGATCCGCACCAGTCGACGTGGCTTCCTGATCGGGGCCGGGGCGGTCGTGGGGGGAGCCGTGCTCGCCGCCTGCGGTACCTCGTCGTCGACGACCACGACGACCCGGGGTGGTTCCGGGCCCACCGGGGTGAAGCTGACCGGCGACCTGGCCGTGGCCGCGCTGGCCGCCAGCCTGGAGAACCTGGCCGTGAGCGCCTACGGTGACGTGCTCGCCGCCGCCGGCGCCGGGAAGCTCGGGACGGTCCCGCCTGCGGTCGCCACCTTCGTGACCACCGTGAAGGGCCAGCACGCCCAGCACGCCCAGGCCTGGAACTCCGCCATCGTGGCGGCCGGGCACGCGGCGGTGACCGGCCCCGACCAGGCGCTGGTCCCCACCGTCGACTCGGCGTTCGCCAAGGTCACCGACGTTTCCGGGGCGGCCAAGCTGGCCCTCACCCTCGAGGACATCGCCGCCGCCACCTACCAGTCCGCGGTGACGGCCCTCTCGGCCACCTCCTCGGTGAAGGTGGCGGCCAGCATCCAACCCGTCGAGATGCAGCATGCGGCCATCCTCAACTTCGTACTCGGCCGGTACCCTGTCCCGAACGCCTTCAGTCCGCTGACCGGGGCCCGCACCCTCGCCGACTACCGGGGCTGACCTGGGCCGGCGGGCCCCAGCCGGGCGCTCGGGGGTGGCCGGTCCCGGAGCGGCGGACGCGTCAGGTCCCTCACAGGAAAGCCGCAGGCCACGCCCAGACCCGGGACCTACGGTGCCCCGTGCCACCCACCAGTCAGCTCCACGCGATCGATCCCGTCCCGTGGTCAGCGGGGTCGCACCGGCGGCCCGGGCACGCCGCCCGTCCCTGGGTAGCCGACGTGTGGCTGGTCGTGGCCGGACTGGGCCTCGGCATCACGCCGGCTCTGGCGGTCTCCGCCGAGAGCCGGACCACGCTCGCCGCTCCCGGTGGCCCGTCACAAGGCGGGCCGTCCTCGCCATCGGGGCCATCGTGGTCGGGTAGGTGGGCGTGTCGAGCTTCCACACCTCGCCGTCCAGGTGCTCCCTCGGCGCGCTCCCGGGCGGAACGTCGACCCGGTCCACGAGCACCTCGAACGCCACCACCCCGGCCGGAGCCTCACCGCCGACCACCGGGGCGCCGCCTCGCCGCCCATCACCGCGAGGAGGTCATGGGCTCCGTCGTCACCCCCGACGTCTCCACCGAGGAGGGGGTGCCGGTGGACCGGATGGCATCGTGCCTCGGCCGGGCCCGGTCGGTCCTGCACCGGGCGGACGAGGTGTTCGGCACCTGCCGGCCGGCGAGCCCGATGAGCCGGCCGCGACGGGGCGAGGTGACGCCGGACGGCGTGCCGCCGGAGATCGCCCTCGTGCCGGACGCGTGCCGTGCCGTCCGTGACCTGACCGACGGCTGGTTCGATCGACCGGACGCGTGCGGCGTTCGTCGCCGAACACTCGGGGCGGTGGCCACGTCGGGTGCCTACGAGCGCAGGTCGCACCTGTTCGACCCTCGTACCCACCCGGCGGCGGCGGTGGCGGGCGTGCCCCTCCTCCCACGGCTCGCGGCCGTCGACGGTGTCGAGGCACCGGTGGTCGGACACGACGGCGGACGCAGGTCGACCGTCGGCTCCCCGCTGGCGGCTGTGGCCGGGACCCCCTGGGTTGCGGGACTGCGTGCACCACCGGCCATGCACCGCGTGGCGTGACCGGTGTGTCCTAGGGGGCGGGAACCGATGTCTGGACGGGTAGTGACGCCGAGCTGTCCCCGACCCCGATCCGATAGGTACCGGCCACTGTCGTCCACCCCGCCGACTGGAACGACCGGAACGCCGTGGCGGGCACGGTCAGGGTGACGGGCAGGCTCTGGCCGGGGCTGACCGTCACCGGGGCGAAGGCGGCCAACTGGGCCGGAGGCTCGCCCGCCCGCTTGGGGTAGGTGAGGTAGGCCTGGACGACGTCGGTCCCCGAGCGGTGGCCGGTGTTGGTGAGCGAGACGGTGACGGCGTAGCCGGTGCCGCTGCGTGCGACGGTGCCGTGCGAGATCGAGAAGCTCGTGTACGTGAGGCCGAACCCGAAGGGGAACAGCGGCTTCGTGCCGGTGGCGTGATCGTAGCGGTAGCCGACATCGAGGCCCTCGCTGTAGGTCGAGACCAGACCGGTGCCGGGCCACTGGGAGCGGGTCGAGACAGCGGTGCTCGTGGCGCTCGTCGGGAAGGTCACCGGCAGATGCCCCGTCGGCGAAACGTCGCCGGTGAGCAGGGCCGCCGCCGCCGCTCCGTCCTGCTCACCCGGATACCACGCCTCGAGCACCGCCCCCACCTCGTGGAGCCACGGCATCAGCACGGGACCACTGGTGTCGAGGACGACGATCGTGCGGTGGTTGGCCGCGGCCACAGCGGCGATGAGCGCGTTCTGGTCCCCCGGCAGCGACAGGCTGGGCCGGTCGAAGGTCTCGGAGCTGTAGTCGGCGGCGAACACCACGGCCACCTGCGACGCGCGTGCGGCGGCCACCGCCTGGGCGATGGCATCACCCACATAGGACATCCCGAGGTCGAGGATGCTCGGGATGTCGAGGGAGGTGGCGTCGGGCACCGGCGCCCAGTGCATCGACAGCCGGTACGGGTGCCCCGCCGTCAGCAGGACCGAGCCCGACCACGTCCCGGCGTCGTGGGGGAGCAGATCGGAGACGACCGGGCGCCCGCCGAGGGTGAGCGCGGCCGAACCGGTGCCGGCGATCGAGAACGTGTACCGACCCGTACGCGGCGGGGTGAACGTGCCCGACCACGTGACCCTGGTGCCGGTCCACCCTTCGGGGAGCTCGATGCTGGTGGCACTCGCCGTCGTGGGGTCGAGGTCGGGCAGTCGGCCGCCTTCGGCACTGTCGGTCGGGATCCTGCGGGGCCGGTCGGGTGCCGGGTTGGACCGCACGGCATCGTGGTCGTTCCCGTGGATGACCGGGGCGGGCTCGACGGCCGCCGCCGGCACCGGGTCGACGGTGGTGATGGCCGATCCGCTGCCCGACGCAGGACCCACGGTCAGGGTCAGCCCGTGCCCGTGCCCAGTGGCCGGGGTCAGGTACGTGGTCGGGATGGTCGGCCGGTGGAACGTGGTCGACCCGCCGTCGGCGTAGCGGACCGTCGTGCCCGGTCCCAGGCGCGCCTTCAGCGCCTCGAGCGGTGTGGAGACGAACGGGGGGATGACGTAGGACGACCCGAATCCCTCGATGACGGGATGGGTCGATGCGGCGGCGCCGATGACCGCCACCGAGCCCAGGCCGGACGGCTTGAGGGGAAGGAGGTGCCCCGTGTTCTGCAGCAGGACCGCGGACCGCTCGGCCGCGGTCAGGGCGAAGGCGGCGTGGGCCGGCGTGGCGACCACGGTGCCGGGGGCTCCGGTGGCCGGACGGCCGATGATGCCGAAGGTGAACATCTGGGTCAGGACCCGCTGGACGTCGGCGTCCACCGTCGCCTGGGTGACCAGACCCCGCGCCATCAGGTCGGACAGCTCGTCGACGGACGATGGCTTCAACAGGTCGACCCGGGACGTGAGCGCGGTGGACGGCGAGTGGACCGCGCCGAGGTCGGACCGGACGAACCCTGCGAAGCCCCACTGGTCGAGGACGAGGCCGAGGGCGGGGTCCTGGCACTGGAACACGCCGTTGAGTTGTGGATAGGCGCACATGAGAGTGGCGACGTGGGCGGTGGTGACGGCGGCCTTGAACGGGGGCAGGTACAACTCCTGCAACGCCCGTGCCGAGACCCGGGCATCGAGGGCACCCCGGTTGGTCTCCTGCTGGTAGGCGAGAAAGTGCTTGGCGTCGGCCATGACCCCCTGGGACTGCAGGCCCTGGATGTCGGCCACACCGAGTGTGCTGGTGAGCAGGGGGTCCTCACCGTAGGACTCGTCGGCCCGTCCGCTCTGCGGGACCCGGTCGATGTTGAGGTTCGGGCCCTGGCTGGCGTCGATGCCCTGTCCCCGGGCCTCGGCTCCCAACACCTGGCCGTACTGCGATGCGATCGAGGTGTCGAAGGTGGCCCCGATCCCGAGCGGGGCCGGGAGCAGGCTCACCCCGGTGTCACCGAAGGCGATCCCCCAGGGGCCGTCGGACATGGTGAGGGACGGGATGCAGAGCCGGGGCACGCCGGCGTTGACGTTCTCGTAGGAGCCCGAGGTGTCCAGGACGATCTCGCCCAGCTTTTCGGGCAGGGTCATCCGACCGACGACGAGGTGGGCCAGTTCGGTCGGACTCCTCCCTGCGGCCATGGCCGAGGCGAGCCAGGGACACGAGGCGGTGCTCATGGGCGGTGTGGGCAGTCCGATGGCCGCTCCCGCCCGGACCCTCGGTGCCACCGGCACACCGCCGGGGGCGGTGCCACCCACCGGCACACCGCCGAGGTCCTCCCGTGCCCGGGCCTTCGGGCCCGCAGGCACATGGCTCCTCGGTGCGGCACCGGCCGCCGAAGGCAGTCCGGCGGCCGTCAGTGCCGCGACGACCAGTGGCAGCACGAGGCGCGCCGACCACCGGAGCCGGCTTCTGCCGATCGGGGGGTGGCTCGTCACGTGGACGGTCGGCCGGGCCCGCCGGGACGACCGGGGACGCGCCACGGCTCGGGGCGGGTGCAGCTCACGCCGAGATCGTACGGCGCAAACGTGACGGAGAGATGACACCTCGGTCAGGCGACGACCGGGAGGCAGGTACCGGCTGACCACCGCCCCCCCGTGGCCCCTCGGCGACCCGGTCGGGACGTGCCCGAAGGGCTCACCGAACCCTCACACTTCGTCCACGGATCGCTCACCTGCCGGGGGGACCATGGCCACCGTCAAGCAGCACACCCCATCCTCGAGGAGACACCATGTTGCAGAAGTTCATCGCTCCGGTCGTCGTCAGTGGCGCCCTGCTCGGGAGCCTGGCTGTCGGCGGGACCGCGTTCGCCGCATCGCCCAACACGTCCGCCACGGCCACGGCCCCTGCCGCCGCCCACCACGCCCACGGCAAGTCCCGCCCCTGGTGGAAGGCCCACCGAAGGAGCATCCGCGCCGAGGGGCTGGCCGTCAGCGCCAAGACCATCGGTGTCACCCCCCACGCCCTGGTCACCGAACTGAAGACGGGGAAGTCGATCGCCCAGGTCGCCGGAGAGCACGACGTGAGCGCCTCGACGGTGGTTGGTGCACTCACCTCGGCCGCCGATGGGAAGGTGGCGGCCGCCGTCACCTCCGGCAAGCTCACCCAGGCCCGGGCGGACAAGCTGACGGCCGCCCTACCGGCCCGGATTACCAGAGCCGTCAACCGGGTCCACGAGGGCAACGTCCCATGCGGTGGCGGCGCCGGGCCGTGGGCGGGGATCCCGATCCACGGCCCGGCCGCGCCCGGCACGGGCCGTCATGACCTGTTCGAGGATCCGTGCGGCTCGGTGAGTCGCCAACCGAGGGTATCTCGCCGGTCCCGGACGCAGGACACCACCTCCCACGCCTCCGGCGTCCAGAGATAGACGGCGGACTGGCCGTGGCGGCGGCCGAGGGCACGGGCCTCCTCCTCGGACAGTCCGGTCACCGCTGCCCCCGCTTCGGCATGCCCGTGGTCGGGAGCCCGACCGATGGCCGGCCACCACTGCAGTCCCCGGGTGGCCAGCTCTCTCGACAGGATCCGGTGCCTCGCCGCGTTGACGTCGTCGGCGAGGAGCACGCCGCCGGGGTTCCATGCCGTCACCACGGTGAGCGGCGTGGCCAGTCCCTCCGGCCAGGTGCCCACGTCTCCCGGAGCGTCGGGTGTGATCCGCAGCGCAGGACGGCCAGGGGGCTCCAGGTCGACGAGCGCGGTGCGGTACGCGTCCCAGTCCCGGTCGGTGGCCATCGGCGCCCCCCCCCTCAGCCGTCCGACCCGGGCGCCCCGACCACCGGCCCGGACTCCTGGGTCGGCATCCGCTGCGGGTCTGGAATCGGGAGCACCGGTTGGTCGCTGCGGAGCTCGTCGATGTCCCCGGGCTGGCAGCCCAGCGCCTGCACCCTTGCCGGCGTGTCCCCGCTGGTCGGCGGCAGGTCCGGGGCAGCGGTGACCCGCTGGCCCATCCGGAGGGTCGAGGCGAGGGTGCCGACGGTGGCACGCCGCCAGGCGGACAGGTTCGGCGCGGTGACCCCGAACCGCTCCTCGAGGAACCGGAGTTGCGACGTGTGGTCGAACGTGTCCGACGAGATGTGCCCGCCGCGGCTGAACGGCGAGACCACCAGCATCGGAACCCGGAAGCCGAGCCCGATCGGGCCCGCGACACCACCGGCATCGGTCGGGAGCGGACTGACGGTCACGTATTCGCCGGCCGTGCCGACCGGCGGGACGGGCGGGGGGACGTGGTCGAAGAAGCCGTCGTTCTCGTCGTAGCTGACGAACAGCACGGTCCTCGCCCAGACCCCCGGGTCGGAGATCAGGGTCGAGAGCACCTGGTCGATGAACCAGGCACCGAGAGCCGGCGGGGCCGGCGGGTGCTCGTCGTAGCCGAGTGGCGGGACGATCCACGACACCGCCGGCAGTGTGCCCTCGCGGACGTCGGTGGCGAAGTCGTACGGGAAGATCGGCAGGAACGCCTTCCGGTGGAGCACGGACGACGGGTTCGAGTACTGGGAGAAGTAGGGGAGGACGGCATCCGAGATCGCCATCACCTCGGGATCACCGATCCGATAGGCGTCCCCAGGCGGCGTATAGACCTTCCACGACACGCCGGCGTCCTCGAGCGCCTCCGGCATCGTGGGCCAGCTGACGCTGAATTTGGCGTCCGGGCTGGCATTGGTCGTGAGGACGGGACCACCGTGGAGCCCGTCCGGGTCGATGGTGCCCGATACCGCCATGAGCCGGTTCGGGTGGGTGGGCCCGAGCACCGACGCGTGGTAGCCGTCGCACAGGGTGAACGCGTCGGCCAGGGCGTAGTGGTACGGCAGGTCGGCACGGGTGTGGTAGCCCATCGTCAGCGGCCCGTACGACGGGCCTTCGAACTGGGTCGAGGCGTGGGTGGCGACGAACCCGTCGTTGGCGCCGTGGTTCCAGCACTGGTGCTGGGGGGCCCAGAAGTGGTTCAGGTCATGGGTGCACTCGCCGGTGCCGGCCGCGACGTCGA
>JAKAZC010000107.1 GCA_021826655.1 Actinomycetes bacterium
GCGATGGTCGTGAGCGCCGGGATGACGGGCCTCGCGGGGCTCCTCGTCGGCCGGTGGGCGTCCGACCGGTTCGGGCGCCGGCCGACGATCGCCCTCGCCATGGTGGTCATCGCCCTGCTGGGGGTGGTCACCTACAGCGGCTCGACCCCGGCGCTGCTGCTGGGCTACGTCGCCGGGGTGATGGCCAGCTCGATGCTGGCCCCCGCGGCCGGTGCCCTGGCCAACGAGCTCTTCCCGACCGAGGTGCGCGCTTCGGCCGCGGGCTGGTACCTCGCGACGGGGGTCCTCGGCGCCGTGGCGGGCCTGTTGGTGTTCGGCGCGGTGGCCGACGCCGGCGGGGCGGCCAACCACGCCCTGCTCGCCGCGGCGGTCACGTTCCTCCCGGCGGCGCCGGCCGCGGCCCTGCTCTGGTTCCTTCCCGAGACCCGGGGGCGCGAGCTCGAGGAGCTCTGGCCGACAACCTTTACGTGAACGTAAGACCTGCCCGGACCGCCAGGTGGTCCGAGCCGCAGGCCGGCATCACCGTGGCGCCGACGCCTGCCACCGGGCCTCGGACGAGGATGTGGTCGATCTGGCTGTGCGGTCGCCAGGACGGCCAGGTCCTCCCCCGGACGATCCGGCGCCAGCCGCCGAAGAAGGCCGACGTCGGCGGGCCCCACAGGTTCATGTCGCCCGCGAGCACGGACGCCTGATCGCCGGGCAGGTCGCGCAGCAGTCGCTGCAAGCGGAGGAATTGGGCCGGCGATCCGTAGGTGAGGTGGCTCATGTGCGTGCCGATCACCGTGAGCGGACGCCCGCCGACGTCCACCTGCAGGACGATGGCGGCCCGCGTGACCCGGTCCCGGGGTAGGCGTCCGAGCTCGATGACGCGGTGCGAGAGCACGGGAAGCCTGCTGAGGACGGCGATCCCCCAGCTTCCCGGCTCCGCCTCACCGAAACGGTCCGACCGGACGACCCGCCCGGGCAGCGGCCGCTCGCTGTTGAGGTAGAGCGCGTGGCCCTCGCCCCGCCAGTCGACGGACCGCATCCAACGGTGGTCCGCGCCCGGGTGGGGGGCGGCCCGCCGACCGCGGGCGAGGGGGTGCTCGAACACGCGGTACCCGAGTGACGATCCGATGGCCTGCGCGGTGCTCGGTCCGCCCGCCGGGCTCCACACCTCCTGCAGCACCACGACGTCGGCGTCGAGCGCCCGGACGCCCTCGACCACGTCCCACGGCCGCCCCCACCCGTCCACGCCGGCATGGACGTTGAAGCTTGCGACGACGACGTCGGCGTGTGTCGGGCTCATGGGTGCCCCGACGCTAGCGGCCCGGCCGCGGCGGCCCGCGCCGCCGACCCGCCGCTGGGCTCGCCCGCCGCCCGGGGTGTGGTAGGGATGCGGCATGCGTGCTCCCCACGACGCGGACCGGGACCCGGCAGCGGCGGACCTGCGCCGGCCGGTCGAGGAGCACGCGCCCGGCGGCGCCCGCGAGGTCGCCGCGAGGCTGACGATCCTCCGCGAGCTCGACCGACTGCACCGGCCGTGCGACGAGCACGCGGATCCGGTCCACGTCACCGGTTCGGCCGTCGTCGTCGGCGCCCGCGGGATGGTGATGCACCTGCACCGACGGCTCGGGAGGTGGATGCAGCCCGGAGGCCACGTCGACCCGGGCGAGCAGCCCTGGCAGGCGGCGAGACGCGAGAGCGAGGAGGAGACCGGGCTGCGCGTGGCGCACCCACCGGGGGGCCCGATGCTGGTCCACCTCGACGTGCACGCGGCCGCACAGGGGCACACCCACCTCGACCTCCGCTACCTGCTGCTGGCCGAGGACGCGGACCCGGCACCGCCTCCCGGCGAGAGCCAGGACGTGCGGTGGTGCACGTGGGAGGAGGCCGAGTCGTTGGCCGACGATGCGCTCATCGGGGCCATCGCCACCTGCCGGGCACTGTGGGCGGAGCGCGGGCCCGACTGGCTGGCGGCCGCCCCTGTCCATGGAGCGGGGGCCGGCCCCGACGTCGATCGCGGTGGCCCCGACCCCGCCCGGACCGGTGCCGGCGCCGGCAACCCCGACCGCCCGGGCCGTCCCGACCGTGCCCGCTGACACACCGGAGGTCCCCGGCGGGGCCGGCGGCCGGCCGCTCGAGACCCTCCTGCGCGTGCAGGAGCTCGACACGGCCCTTTCGCAGCTCTGGCACAGGAAGGCGACGTTGCCCGACCGGATCGAGCTCGGCGGCGTCGAGCGGGAGCTGGCCGGGCTGACCGCGCGCGCCGAGGGCCCCCGGGCCGCGAAGGACGCGCTGGTGGCGCGCCTGAGCGATCTGCAGTCCCAGGATGACGCCCTCGGGGCCCGGCTTGCCGGGCTCGAAGCGCGGCTGTACGAGTCGCGCGGCGCCTCGGCCCGTGACCTGCAGGCGATGGACGAGGAGGCGCGCCACCTCCGGCAACGGCGATCGGAGCTGGAGGACGCGGAGATCGAGGCGATGGTGGAGCAGGAGCCGCTCGACGCGGAGCTGGCGGGCATCGAGGCGGAGGAGGCCCGCCTGCGCGATGCGGCGAGCAGGCTGCGGGAGTCGGTCGCCGCCGCCGAGACGGTCATCGACGCCGAGGCCGCGACCGTGAAGGCCGAGCGGGACGCGCTCGCGGCGACCCTGCCGGGCGAGCTGGCCGAGCGGTACGAGGCCTTGCGGGCCCGGCTCGGGGGCACGGGTGCGGCGCCCCTGGTGGGGAACCGCTGCGAGGGGTGCCACCTCGAATTGCCCGCGGCGGAGGTCGATCGGATCAGGCGGTTGCCGGACGACGTCCTGGTGACCTGCGAGCAGTGCGGCAGGATCCTGGTCCGGCCGGGCGCGCCGCGGACGCCGGGCTGAAGGTTGCGAGGCCCTTCGCCGACGTGCTCGTCCTGATCCGCCACGGCGAGTCCACCGCCAACGCCGCCGGCCTGCTCCTCGGACGCTCCGACGTCGAGCTGACCTCCCGCGGCCGGCTGCAGGCGCGAGCGGCGGGCGCCCTGCTCGAGCTCGTGTGCCGTACGGTCTCGAGCCCGCTTCGGCGAGCGCTCGACACCGCTGCCGAGCTCGACCTCGGGCGCCCCGTGATGGTCGACGAGCGCTGGGTGGAGGTCGACTACGGCGTGCTCGAGGGCCGACCGGTCGGCGAGGTGCCCGCCGACGTGTGGCACCGGTGGCGAACCGACACCGGGTTCCGGCCCGAGGGGGGCGAGAGCCTGGCCGAGGTGTCGGCGCGCGTCGGCGAGGCGTGCGCGGAGCTGTTCGCCGAGCCGGGCGAGGGTGCCCGGTCCGAGAGCGGGGACGTGGTGGTGGTGAGCCACGTCTCGCCGATAAAGGCAGCGGTGGCGTGGGCCCTCGGGGCGCGTGGTCCGGTCGCGGCCCGCATGCACCTGTCCACCGGATCGGTCACCCGGATCCGGTGGGGCGGCGCCGGGCCGGTGCTCGTGACCTACAACGAGGTCCCGCCACTGGGTTGAGGGCGACCCGGAGGCCCCGTCGGAGCGTCGGGCGCGGGCTCGACGGCGCGGCCCCCCTCGATCGCCAGCCGGGAGCCGAACCCGGAAGCCTCCCGCTCGTGATGGGTGACGAGGAGGACGCTGCGGCCCTCGCTGGCCACCGTCACGTCGTGCAGCAGGGCGTCGGCCGTCTCTTCGTCGAGCCCGCTCGTGGGCTCGTCGAGCACCAGCACCGGGGCATCGGCGAGGATCGCCCGGGCGAGGGCGATCCGCTGCCGCTGGCCTCCCGAGACCTGCCCGCCCTGCTCTCCCACCTGCGTCTGCAGGCCGTGGGGCAGGGATCTGATCCAGCTCTCGAGCTGGGCCAGGCGGAGCGCCCGGGCGATCTCGTCGTCGCTCGCATCGGGACGACACAGCGTCACGTTGTGCCGGATGGTGCCGGAGAAGAGGCGGGCATCCTGGTCGACGAGGGCGATCGTGCGCCGGACGTCGGCCTGTGCCAGATGGCGGAGCGGGACCCCCGCCAGCGTGGCCTCGCCGCCCGAGAGCTCCCAGAACCTGAGCAGCACGTTGACGATGCTGCTCTTGCCCGCTCCGCTCGGCCCGGTGACGGCCACGTGCTCCCCGGCGTGGAGCGTGAACGACAGCCCGTCGAGCGCCCAGGGGAGGTCGTCGCGGTAACGGAGGCGCGCGTCGGTCAGGGCGACCTCGGGAACCCCCGCGGGGATCTCCTGCGGGCTCACCGGATCGAGCACGGGCGGTGTCACCTCCTCGAGCGCGAGCAGGCGTCGCCCGGCGGCCACCAGCGCGCCGACCCGTTGCGCGGCCTGCGTCACCGGAGGCACGGACTCGAACGCGGCGATGGCGGCCAGGGGGAGCACCGCGAGCATCGTGTCGCTCAGGCGGTGGCCGCGGACCGCGTCGACGGACACCAGCAGGACGCCCACCGCCGCCCCACCGGCGCAGAGCGAGATGATCGCCGACGCCCACGCTCCCCGCCGGCCGCGGCGTCGGGCCATCCGCTGAAGCCGATCGTCCGAATCGTCGATCCTGCCGAGCAACTCCTCGGCCCGCCCGAAGGCCAGGAGCTCGGGCGCCCCCTGCACCAGGTCCACCACGTCGCCCCCGAGCTCGCCCCGCAACGTCGACTCGAGCTCCTCGGAGGAGCCGTTGGTGAGGGCGAGGGCCGGAGGCACCACGAGGGCGACGGCCAGCGCCGCGCCGAGGATCAGCCCGGCGATCGGGAGCAGGACGGCGACGACCACGATCGCCAGGACGGATGCGGCCATCGCCACCACGGCGGGGGTGAAGCCCCTGAGGTAGAGGTCCTGCAAGGTGTCGACGTCCTGCATCGCCCTGGTCAGCAGGTCGCCGCTGCGCCAGCTGCGGAGCCCCGCGGGCGAGAGCGGCTCGAGGCGGTCGAAGAGCCAGACCCGCCAGTGCGTCAGCGCCCGGAAGGCGGCGTCGTGGGCGGTGAGGCGCTCGCCGTAGCGCAGCGGGGCCCGGATGAACGCCATCACCTCGACGATCGCCAGCACGCCGGCGATGGCACCCAGGCCGGGACGGAAGGCGGCACGGCCGACGACGTACCCCGAGCCGGCCAGCAGCCCGATCGTGACCATCGCGGCGGCGGTCCCGAGCAGCCCCGACAGGGCGAGCCGCCGCCACGGGGGTGCGCTGAGGGCGACCAGGCGTCGCAGGACCGAGAACGAGGAGCTCATCGGGGTGCTCCGCCGCTCAGCCCGGTCGGAACGGGCACGCCCTGCGCCGGGCGGGGGGAGCCGCCGATCGGGACCACCCGGTCGATCCTCACCAGCTCGGAGCGGTGGGCCGCGGTCACCACGGTCCGGCCCTCGGCCCAGGTGCCGAGCCCGTTGCGCAGATCGGCGACGGCGGCCGCGTCGAGATGTGCGGCGGGCTCGTCGAGCAGCACCAGTGGTGCGTCCCTGACCACCGCGCGCGCGATGGCGACACGCTGGCGCTCGCCCGCGCTCAGCGCGAGGCCTCCCTCGCCGACGATCGTCTCGAGCCCCATCGGCAGCCGGTGCACCATCGTCGCCATTCCGGCCAGCTCGACGGCCCGCTCGATCGACTCGGGCGGGGCGTCGGGACGGCCGAGACGGAGGTTGTCGAGGAGGGTGCCCCGGAACACGTGGGGTTGCTGGGGGACCCAGGCGGTGCGCCGGCGCCAGCTCTGCAGGTCGATCCGGGCGAGGTCGACGTCACCGACGAGGAGCCGTCCCGCACCGGGGGCGACGAACCCGAGGAGGGCGGCCATGAGCGTCGACTTCCCCGATCCCGACGGGCCGGTCAGCACGACGTGCTCGCCCGGGTCGATGTCGAGGTCGATCGGCCCGAGGGCCGGGGTCGACCGGCCGGGGTAGGAGATCACGACGCCCCGGAGCCGGATCGCGCTCGCCGCGGGATCGGGCGCCGGTCTCACCCGGTTCGCCGCCGCCGCCGCGCCGCCGGCTCCGGTGGGGGCTCCGGCGCCGCCCTCGCCTGCATCACCCGCCGCAGCGGCGCCGTCCACGGGCTGGTCGAGGACGTTCCAGATCCGGGCCGCTGCCGCCTGGCCCTCGGTGCTGGCATGGAACTCCGCGCCGGCCCGGCGGAGGGGGACGAACACCTCGGGGGCGACGAGGAGGACGGCCAGGGCGGTGCCGAGCCCGAGGGAGCCGTTCAGCAGGCGCAGGCCGAGCAGCATGGCCACGAGCCCGACGCCCAGCCCCGAGATGAGCTCCATGGCGAGGGCGGAGAGGAATGCCACCCGCAGCGTGCCCATGGTGGTCTGGCGGAGCCCTTCGGTGCTGGCCGCGACCTCACGCCGGCCGAGGGCGGCCCTCCCCGCGGCCCGGAGCGTCGGGAGCCCCTGGATCAGCTCGAGGTACCGGGCCGAGAGCGAGGAGAGCCGGCGCCACTGTCCGGTCGCCCGCTTGGTCGCCTCGCGGCCGAACACGATCATGGCCACGGGGACCAGGGCCACCATGCCGAGGAGCACCACCCCCGACACCCAGTCCTCCACGCCGACCCAGACGAGGATCCCGATCGGTGCGATGCCCGCCAGCATCGCCTGTGGGAGGTAGCGCCCGAAGTAGACGCCCAGCGCCTCCACGCCCCTCGTCGCGGTCAGGGACAGCTCCCCGGCACGCTCGCCGGCCAGCCAGACGGGACCGAGGTCGAGGGCGTGCCCGAGGAGCTGGCGCCGCAAGGTCCGGGTGACGGCGACCGCGGTGCCCTGGGCGACCCGCTCGGCGATCCACAGGCACAGGGCCCGCCCCGCGACGGTGAGGCCGAGCCCGACGAACTGGGGAACGAGGTCCGAGACCGGCGCCCCGTGCAGGAGGGCTCGGTCGATCACCGAGGCCAGGAGTGCGGCCTGCACGACGATCAGTGCGGTGCCGGCCACGCCCACTGCGGCCGAGGCCACCAGGCTCCGACGCGCGACCGACGCCCGTGCCGCCAACCGCCGGTCGATCAGCCCACCCGTCGCCGAGCGGTGGGGGCGTTCGCCCGCGGGCACCGGGCTCAGGGGTTCGCTCCGGGATCTCCGTGCCGCTCACGGGGGCCCCGCACGGCACCGGTGATCAGGGTCGTCGGCATCGGGTCAACGTTAGCCAGCATCGTGGCGACCACCACCCCGGGGCAGGCCGCCGGCCTACAATGCGCCATGCTCAGAGCCCACGTCGACGACCTGCTGGAAACGGTGCTGGCGACGCGCCGGTTGCTCACCCACCCCTTCTACCGACGGTGGGAGGCGGGGGAGCTGGCGCCGGGGGAGCTGGCCGCCTATGCCGGCCAGTACCGGCACTTCGAGGCGGCGCTGCCCGAGGTGCTCGGGCAGGTGGCCGCCGAGCTCCCCGACGGCCGGGCCCGGCGCCTGGTGGAGGCGAACCTGGCCGACGAGCGCGGCCCGGTACCGCACCTCGCCCTCTTCGACGACTTCGCCGCCGCCGTCGGCTCGCCGACCGACGCCGAGCCGGCGCCCGCCACGAGGGCCCTGGTGGACTGCTACCGGTCGTCGGCCGCCCGCGGCCCCGTCCCCGCCCTCGCCGCCCTGGCCGCGTACGAGGTGCAGTCGAGCGGGATCGCGAGGAGCAAGGGGGACGGGCTCCGGACCCACTACGGGATCGGTGAGCCCGGCACCCGGTTCTGGGACGTGCACGCCGAGGTCGATGCCTCGCACGCCGAGTGGACGACCCGCGCGCTCGCCGAGCTGGCGCAGGGGGACCGGGCCGTGAGCGGGCCCGCGGCCGACGCGGCCCGAGCGTGGTGGGACTTCCTCTCCGAGCGCGAGGCGGCGCCAGCCGCCGGGTAGGCGCGAACCGGGCGCCAGCCGCGGTCCGCGCTCGGTCGGCCCGGGGCGAGTCAGCCCGGGGTTCGGTCAGCCCGGTCCGGGCCCCGGTGCCCACGAGCCGCCCGCTCCGGGCTCGAAGGAGAAGACCGTGCCGCCGGCATGCACCACGGACGTGTCGTCCGCCGCGATGATCTCGCGGACCCGGGCCTCGGGAACGTGAGCGATCGCGAACTCCTCCGCCGGGTCGTCAAGCGGGATGGACCCGTCGGCGACCGCCCGCTCGATCTCGGGGGCGACTTCCAGAACCAGGGCCGTGCCGAGCTGGTCGTCGGGCGGCTCGAGCTCGGCCGATCGGAGGACCGCGTCGTCGACCGGCACCGTCGCCAGCTGAAACGGCTTGCCCTCTTTTTCGATCGACAGCCGGAAGAGCACGATCGGCTCGTCCGGCTTCCTCACCCAACCTTGGTACTTGACCACGAAGCTCGCCACGTTGGTGAGCGTAGTCACCCCGGCACCCACCTTCGGACCACGGACGGAGACCTGTAACGGCTCCGACGGTGCCGCGACGCTCCGGTCCGGGGTGCCTTCGGTTGCGTGCACGTACCCGCATCGCGAGGTGACGGCGCATCCCCGGGATCGGCCCCACGGATCGCGCCAGGGCCCGCCGGTGCACCGGTCCCTCCCGCACACCGGTCCCTCCCGCGCACCGGTCCCGAGCGCGAGACACCCCACCTGACCGAGGTCGGTGGGGTTCCCGGTGTCCCGGTCGGCGCCCAGGGGAGTGGGGGGGACCCAGCCCCCGGGCCGCCGCCCGGATACGCCTCCGATGATAA
>JAKAZC010000108.1 GCA_021826655.1 Actinomycetes bacterium
CGCCGGTGGCCTCGACGATCCAGTCGCCGCCGACGTAGATGGCCGTGTGGTACACCGTCGTCCAGTCGGCCGTGTTCGATCCCCAGAACACCAGGTCGCCAGACTGGAGTTCGTCCAGGGCGACCGGAGTGCCGGCCGTGTGGTTTTGGTCGTCGGCCACCCGGGCGAAGGACACGCCGGCCGCCTGGGACCACGCCGCGAGGGCGAGGCCCGAACAGTCGTACCCGACGGGTCCGTTCCCGCCCCAGATGTAGGGCTTGCCCAGTTGCTGGAACGCGAACAGCACGGCCTTGTCGCCAGGGGTCACCGGTCGGTACATCAGGGCCTGTGGCGCGGGGACCGAGCCGGCGGCGTCCCCGTAGGCCTGGGCGGTCCCGTTCTGGGCGAGGACCCAGTAGCCGCCCCCGTCGCGGGTGGCGACGAGCCGCTCGACCGGCTCGGCGGTGGCCCCGGGCGAGGAACCGTGGAACCCCGCGTCGCCGAATGCGAACACGCCCCCGTCGGCGGCGACCATCCAGTACCCGCGACCGTCCGGGGCGGCGTCCATCCCGATGATCGGCTGCGCCAGCGTGAGGCTCCCCGTCGATCCGTAGAACCCGGCGTCACCGAAAGCGAACACCCCTCCGTCCGACGCGACCAGCCAGTAGCCGTGACCGTCCGCGGTCGCAGCCATACCCACGATCGGCCGGTTGAGGAGCAGATTGCCGGTCGACCCGTAGAACCCGGCATCACCGAAGGAGAAGATCCCCCCGTCCGAAGCCACCATCCAGTAGCCCTTGTCGTCGGTGGTCTGTGCCATCCCGACGATCGGCTCGTTGAGGTGGAGCGCGCCGGTCGAGCCGAAGAACCGGGCATCGCCGTAGCTGAAGATCCCGCCGTCACCGGCGGTCAGCCAGTAGCCGGCGCGGTCGGCGGTCGCGACCGCGGCGACCAGCGGTTGGTTGAGGGGACCGGCCGGCGCACCCAGCGCGGGCACCCCGAAGGCCCGGACCCCGCCGGCCGGCGTGACCAGCCAGTAGGCGTCGGACGCCGGGGACGGAAGGAGGCCGTGGGTCCCGGACGCTGAAGCACCGGCCACCCCGACCGTCCCCGGCGTCCCGACGGCGCACAGGGCCAGCCCGACGGCCACGAGTGACACCGCCCTCGCGACGAGGGCCCGTCGCCTGGTCCGACATGTAGCCATGGCTCGACCTCCGGACGCGGCGATGACCTCCGTGGTCGCACCTGGAGTGGCCAGAGTACCACTCAGAGTGATGTCCGGGCCGGCGTAGAGCGTCGGTCGGACGACCCGGTCAGCCGACGGTGGCGATACCGCCGTCGACCGGGATGACGGCTCCGGTCAGGTACGAGCCGGCCCGTGAGGCGAGGAACAGCGCCACCCCGGCCATGTCGTCCGGACGTCCGATGCGCCGGAGCGGTGCCGATGCGGCGATCTGGTCGCCGAAGGCGTCGAGGGTGGCTGCCATCATCTTCGACTCGAACGGTCCCGGGGCCACCGCGTTCACCGTGATCCCCGGGGCGAGGTGTCGCGCCAGGTGCCGGGTGAGCTGGTGGACGGCGGCCTTAGACGACGAGTAGGAGTACGACTCCAGTACGGGCACGTGGATGCCGTCGATGGAGCCGATGTTGATCACCCGGGCCGGGTCCTCGTCGGTCGACGCCGCCCGCAGCACGGGCAGGAAGAATTTCGTGGTGTGGAACACGCCCTGGACGTTCAGGCGGAGGACCCGGTCCCACGATGCGGTGTCGTGCTCGGCCAGCGGCGCCCCCCAGGTGGCCCCGGCGTTGTTCACGAGTACGTGGACGCGGTCGTGGTCCACCGCCACCGCCTCGGCGAAGGACCGGGCCCCCTCCTCGGTCGAGAGGTCGGCGGCCAGTCCGGAACAGGCGCCGAAGGCGGAGAGCTCTGCCACGGTGCGTTGGACGGCGTCGGCCTTGCGCGACGCGATGACCACGTCGGCCCCGGCGGCGACGAAGCCTCCGGCGATCATCCGCCCGATGCCGCGGCTGCCGCGGGTGACCACGACGGTCTTGCCGGCGACGTCGAAGAGTGCGTCGGGTCGGGTGGGGGCGGAGGTGTCGGTCATGGCAGGGGACGGTACCCCACCCCGGCCCCGTTGGTAACGTCCCGTCCATGGGGACGACCACGTGCACCTGGCGCTGACCGACGAGCAGCGCGACCTGCAGGCGGAATTGCGGGCCTACTTCGCCGGCCTGGCCGCGCCCGGTCCCGACGGCGGACGCCCGGACTACGTGGAGACGATCCGCCGGATGGGCGACGACGGCTGGCTGGGGATCGGCTGGCCCGTCGAGTTCGGCGGTCACGGGCGGGGACCGATCGACCAGATGATCTTCGTCGAGGAGTCCCACTGGGCCGGTGTGCCACTTCCGTTGCTGACCCTCAACAGCGTGGGGCCGGCCATCATGCAGCTCGGCACCGACGAGCAGAAGGAACGCTTCCTGCCGGCGATCCTGCGCGGCGAGGTGCACTTCTCGATCGGCTACACCGAGCCCACCGCGGGCACCGACCTGGCCTCGCTGCGGACCCGGGCCGTCCGCGACGGGGACGAGTACGTCATCAACGGCGAGAAGCTGTACACCAGTGCCATCCAGTACGCCGACTACGTGTGGCTCGCAGCACGTACCGATCCGGACGTGCCCAAGCACAAGGGGCTGTCGGTGTTCATCGTCCCCGTCGACACGCCCGGATTCAGCTGGACGCCGTTGGCCACCGTGGCCGGGGAGTTCACCAGCTCCACCTTCTACGAGGACGTCCGGGTGCCGGCGGCCAACCTGGTGGGCGAGGAGAACGGCGGGTGGACGCTCATCACCAACCAGCTCAACTTCGAGCGCGTGGCGATCTGTCCGGTGTCCGGGATCCTCCGCGACCTGGCCGACGTCCGCGCCTGGGCCCAGGGGGAGTGCCTGGCCGACGGCCGTCGGGTGATCGACCAGGAGTGGGTCCAGGTCCAGCTGGCGCGGCTGTGGGCCCGAGCGGAGTACCTCAAACTCATCAACTGGAAGGTGGCCTGGGCCGCCGACAAGGGCCTGAACCCGGCCGACGCCTCGGCCACCAAGGTCTACGGCAGCGAGTTCGCGCTCGAGGCCTACCGGGTCCTGGGGGAGATCGTGGGCCAGGCCGGCTACCTGGCCGGAGGCTCGCCCGGTGCCGTGCTCGGCGGTCGGCTGGAGCACCGGGCGCGGAGTCAGACCATCTTCACCTTCGGTGGTGGGACCAATGAGATCCAACGGGACATCATCTCGTGGCTGGGCCTCGGCCTACCCCGTTCGCCGCGCTAGCCGCCACCGTCGGGGCACCCGGCCCGAGCCCGTGCGACCGTGCCGCCCGTCCTACACTTCGGCCGACGGCAGCGGAGCGCGTCCGCGGCCGGACGACGGGGAGGAAGCAGATGGCGACGGCCGAGGTCAACGGGGCGACGATCGCGTACGACGACACCGGTGGCAGCGGCCCGCCGGTGGTACTGGCCCACGGGTTCTTGATGGACCGGACCATGTTCGGTGCCCAGGTGGACGCGTTGCGCGACCGGTACCGGGTGGTCACCTGGGACCAGCGCGGCTTCGGCGAGACCGTCTACGACGGGGAACCGTTCACCTACTGGGACTCGGCGGCCGACTGCCTCGGTCTCCTCGATCAACTGGGCATCGACCGGGCCGTGCTCGGTGGCATGTCCCAGGGCGGGTTCGTAGGGCTGCGGGCGGCGGTGCTGGCCCCGGACCGGGTGCGAGGCCTGGTCCTGCTCGACACCCAGGCCGGTCCCGAGGACGCCGAGGTCGTCCCGCTCTATGCGGCGATGATCGCCGAGTGGGTGACGTCAGGTCCCACCGACGAGCTGGCCGCCACGACGGCGTCGATCATCATCGGGGATCCCGACCTCAGCGCCACCTGGTCGGCCGTGTGGAAGTCCCGACCCCAGGAGACCTTGGCCGCGCCGGGTCGGGCCCTGCTCGAGCGCGAGAGCCTCGCCGACCGCCTGGGGGAGATCACCGCGCCCGCACTCGTGGTCCACGGCGACGCCGACGTGGCCATCTCGATCGACAAGGCCGAGGCGCTCGCCAGCGGGCTGTCGGGGTGCGCTGGCGTGGTGGTCGTGGACGGCGGGAGCCACGCTGCCAACATGACCCATCCGGGGCCGGTCAACGACGCGATCCTGGCCTTCCTCGGGGGACTGCCGGCCTGACCCCGGACGGTCGCGGCCCGAACCGTCCGGCACCCCGGTCAGCCGCTCAGCCCTGGGGTGCCAGCCCGGCGGCCACGGGCAGGGTCACATGGATTCCGGCGAAGGTGACCGATCCCCCGAGCTGGGGCGTGGCGTAGGCGACGGTCGTGGCCACCAGCTGCAGTTCGACGTGGCTCGCAGGCGTGGCGGTGTAGGCCACGATCTCCAGAGGGACGTCGGCCACGTGGGCACGCCCGTCGAGGGTGACCGCGATCGGCGTGATCTGGTTCCCCAGCACGATCCCGGTGGTCGTGTCGACCAGTTGGGCGAAGACCCGGGTGGGCCGGTCGTGTGCGGGGACCGTTCCGGTGTACGTGAACGACAGTCGGGGAGCGCCGACGACCACGCCGGACCTGGCGAACACCACCGGGACGTCGACCGCGTTGGCCGCCGGGGCCGGGGTGATGCCGGCAGCCAGGGAGCCCAGTTGCTGGTCGGCCGGGACCGACGTGACCGGCCCCGACCCACCGGTCGCCACCAGCGCCAGGGTCCCCGACCCCGAACCTGCGAACGGCATGGTCTGCGGCACCGGGTAGGAGGCGGCCGAGTAGGCGGTCCCGTTCTGGTCGACGAACTGGAATCCAGGCCCGGTGGCGACCGAGGTGTCCCGCTGCACGTAGCGCTTCAGCCACGCCATCGTCGCCTGCCCCGGCGCCGCGGTGTTGCCCGGGTCGGTCAGGCAGATGCCGTGGCCCCCGCAGAACCACTGCATCGCGACCGGCGTGCCCGAGGAGCGCAGCGCCTCGTAGTTGTCGACGCCCTCCTGCAAGGTGAAGAGGGTGTCGACCGTCCCCTGGATGAGGAGCGTCGGTGCGGTGATCCGGTGGATCAGGCGATCGGGCCCCCGGCCGGCGAACCACGCTGCCTGGGCGGGGGTGATGGTCCCCGTGGTCCTGCCCGCCACGGCGGCCGCGGCGACGATCGGGTTCACGTGGTCGGCGCCCGACAGGTTGGTCAGGATGCCCGACCAGCCGGTCTTGACCGTGCCGGCCTTGTCGAGACTGGTCGACAGCGAGTGCCAGGCGATGGTGGGGACGATGGCGTCGACGCGGCAGTCGGTGGCCGCCGTCACCAATTGGATCCCTCCGCCGTAGGACCCACCGACCATCCCCATGCGCGGGTCGCCGGGCGCGTCGAGCTGGACGCCCGGCCGGGTGGCCACCCAGCTGATCAGGGTGCTGACGTCCCGGGCCTCGAAGGCGGCGCTGTCGACCTGCGCGCTGCCCCCCGACTTGCCGAAGCCACGGGGGTCCCAGGTCAGGACGTTGTAGCCGCCGTCGAGGAGGTCCTTGATCGGCGAGCCGCCGAGGATGCCCTGGCCGGTCGTGTCCGTGTCGCCGGGCAGGCTCCACCCCGGGCCCATCAGCACCGTCGGGTGGGGCCCGGGTCCGGCCTGGGGACGGTAGGTGCTCAGCGGGAACCAGTGGGCCCGGATCACGGTTCCGTCGAACGACGTGACGTCCCAGTCGGTCGGGATCCCGGCGACGGGCACCGCGTGCACGTGCACCACCGGCCGGTGGCACGAGGTGGTGCGGACCGTCGGGGACGCCGAACCCGCCGGGGCGGTCGAGGAGGCGGCCGAGGAGCACCCGGCCAGGGTGCCGGCGAGCACCAGGGCAACCAGTGCGCCCCGGTGGACGGGCCGGCTGTTCTGACGCGGCGGACGGGTCCGGGTGGGTCGCATCAGCGGAGTGTTGCACCACCCCCGCGGCCCGGCAAGGACCCCGGGGGTGTGCTGCGTCGGTCCGACGGCGACCCGTGAGTTGCCGGTGTCGGCGGGACCCGGTCAAATGGGGCGATGGCCCCCGCTGCTCGAACGGCTTCGTCCGGCGCGACCCGTAGCGGCCGCGTGCGGTGGTGGGCCCTCGTGGTGGTCTGCCTCGCCATGTTCATGAACGCCCTCGACTCGTCGATCGTCAACGTGGCCCTCCCGGACATCCAGAAGGAACTGCACTTCACCTCGTCCAACCTCGCCTGGGTGGTCGACGCCTTCCTGATCAGTTTCGGCAGCTTCCTGTTGATGGCCGGTCGTCTGGGGGATCTGATCGGGCGCCGAATGGTGTTCCTGTCGGGGATCGTCCTGTTCACCGTGTCGTCGATCGCGTGCGGGCTGGCCCAGGACCAGTCGGTGCTCATCGTCGGGCGGTTCTGCCAGGGGATCGGCGGTGCGTTCTCCTCGTCGGTCATCATCGCCATCATCGTCACCGAGTTCCCCGAGCCGGCGGAGCGTTCCCGCGCGATGAGCGCGTACATCTTCGTGGCGGTGGGCGGGGGGTCCATCGGGTTGCTCGTGGGAGGAGTCCTGACCCAGGCCCTCAATTGGCACTGGATCTTCTTCATCAACGTCCCCATCGGACTGTTGACCTTCGTGTTCGGTCGCATCCTCATCGTGGAGAACGTCGGACTCGGCATCCGTGACGGCGTGGACGTGGCCGGCTCGATCCTGGTGACGGTCTCCCTCATGCTCGGGATCTACGCCATCTCCACGGCCACCCGGTACGGCTGGCCGTCCGCCCACACCCTCGGGTTCGGCGTGGCGTCGGTGGCCCTGTTGGTGGGGTTCTTCCTCGTGGAGGCCCGACTGGCCAACCCGATCATGCCGCTGCGGATCCTGCGGATCCGCACGCTGACCCGTTCGAGTGTGATCCGGGGCATGCTGGCGAC
Organism: Actinomycetes bacterium; assembly: GCA_021826655.1. The sequence goes on from JAKAZC010000108.1 coordinate 6,903, forward strand.
CGGGATGTTCACGACCTTCTTCCTGGGGGCGCTCTACCTCGAGGGCGTACTCGGGTACACCCCGGTCCAGACGGGGCTCGCCTTCCTCCCGATGTCGGTGACGATGGGCATCCTCTCGGCAGGCATCACCGCCCGGTCGGTCACCCGGTTCGGTGACAAGCGGGTGCTGATCCCTGGAATGGTTGCCGGGACGGTCGGCCTGCTCCTGCTCACCTCCCTGGGCACCACCTCGTCGTACGTGTCGGTGATGCTGCCCGCGTTCCTGCTCATCGGCCTCGGCGCGGGCACCGCGTTCGCACCGCTGCTGTCGATCGCCATGGCCGAGGTGCCCGTGTCCGACGCCGGACTCGGCTCGGGGATCGTCAACGTGTCGATGCAGATGGCCTCGGCCCTCGGGCTCGCCGTGCTCAGCGCGGTCGCGACCGGCCGCACCCACGCGTTGGAGTCGACCGGACGTCCGTCCGACCTGGCCCTGACCGACGGCTACCGGCTGGCCTTCCTGATCGGTGCCGTGCTCGTCGGGATCGGCACGGTGGTCGCCGCGGTGGGACTGGACAAGTCGACACCCCGTCCGTCGGTGTCGCCCTCCGCCGTCCATCTGGCCGAAGAAGAGTTGTCGGCAGCCGCGGAGCCGTTCCCGCACTGATCAGGTCGTCGCCGGTGTGATCGACTGCCGCTGCTGTCAGTAGAGCCCGACGATGTCCCCGTTGTCGTCGAGGTCGATGTCGAAGGCCGCCGGATGCGATCCCAGTCCGGGCATGGTGCGCATGTCACCGCAGATGGCGTACGCGAAACCGGCACCGGCGGACAGGCGCACCTCGCGGACGGGAAGCCTCCATCCGGTCGGCGCCCCTTTCAGCGCGGGGTCCGAGGAGATCGACAGGTGGGTCTTGGCGATGCACACCGACAGACCGCCGAATCCGTTCGCCTCGAGTCGTTCCACCGACCGTGCGGCGCTGGGCGCGTAGTCGACGCCGTCGGCACCGTAGACCCGGGTGGCGATGACCTCGATCTTGGCGGTCAGCGATGCGTCGGACGGGTACAGGAACCGGAAGTCGCCAGGCTCCTCGGCCGCCTCGGCAACCGCTTCGGCAAGTTCGGTGGCGCCGGCCCCCCCGTCTGCGAAGTGGGTGGTGACCGCACACCGGACCCCGAGGGACGCGGCGATCTCCCGGATGGCGTCGTGCTCGCTCGGGAAGTCGTCGGGGAACGAGTTGACGGCGACCACCGGTGTGACCCCGTGCAGCCGCACGTTCTCGATCTGCTTGACCAGGTTGACCGAACCGGTCCGCACGTCGTCGGGTCGCTCGTCGAGGAGCGTGGGCGGCAACGGCCGGCCGGCGACGATGCGGTACGACCCCGAGTGGGCCTTGAGCGCCCGCACCGTCGTGACCACCACGGCCGCGTCCGGTACCAGGCCCGACACCCGGCACTTGATGTTGAAGAACCGCTCGGCTCCCATGTCGGCCCCGAATCCTGCCTCGGTGATGAGGTAGTCGCCGGTGTGGATCCCGATC
>JAKAZC010000109.1 GCA_021826655.1 Actinomycetes bacterium
CCCCGACCATCCGGACATCGTGGTGACGGGCACCGTGTCCGAATCCGACAAGTGGGACATCCTGGCCGGGGCGCAGGTGATGGTGACGCCCTCGGCCTACGAGTCGTTCTCCCTCGTCGTGCTGGAGGCGTGGACGCTCGGGGTGCCGGTGCTGGTCAACGGGGCCTGCGCCGCGACGATGGAGCACTGCACCCGGTCCGGCGGCGGACTGTGGTTCGACTCCTACGCGAGTTTCGAGGCGACGGTCGACCGGCTCATGCGGGACCCGGGACTGCGGGCTGCGCTCGGCGCCGCCGGGCGGGCCTACACCGGCCGGAATTACTCGTGGCCGGCCATCATCGACCGGTACACGGCGTTCCTCACCGAGGTCGTGGCCCGCGGGCCGGCGACGCCGTTGCACTCGGTGCGGCTCGAGGTCCCGACGGGTGGGACCCCCTATGTACGGGTGGGAGGCGGCAGTGGCTGACGACGAGGTGTCCGGGGGGATCGGCGGTGACGACGCCGGTGGGCCGTCCGACGGCGAGCGCGAGCTCCTCGAGGCCTTCGACCGGCTCGCCCCCCAGGGGTCGATCCAGTGGGGATTCGACGATGCCATGCGCCGGCTGTCGTCTCCGGACGATCGGGGGACCTGGGTCGAGCCCTGGTACGGGCTGCCGGCCGACCTGTGGGACCGGGGCCGGGGGGCCCGGGCCGGCGAGCGGGTGCTCGGTGACGTGATCGCGGCTGTGGCCCAGGAGCTGACGGAGTACGCGCAGCGGATCGTGGACGACGTGCGCCGGACGGTGCCGGCGGACTCCGCCGTATTTGACGCCCTCCGGTTCCTGTCTGCCCGGGTGGATCGACTGGAGGCGGCCGACGACCCGTTCGGCATCCGCCCGGCGGACCTGGCGCTGCCGGTGCCGGACGGATCGGCGTGGGCGGACGCCATCCCTTCGTGGCTCGGTGACCCGCGCGGGGTGCCGGTGGTCGTCGGTGAGCTCGGGGACCGGAGCGTGGTGGATGCGGTCGTCGGGACCGGCACGGACGTGGACGCCGTCGATCCCCGGGCGACGCTGGCCTGGGGGCTCCGGGATGCGTCGGCGGGGCGGCCGGGCCAGGTCCGGGTGTCGGTCGGGGAGGTGGTGGAGCACCTCGGGCGACTCCCCGTGGCCGGGCGGTCCGGGGTGGTGCTGTCGGGGTGCGTCGACCGTGCCACCCTGGCGGGGAAAGCGGACCTGGTGACCGGTGCCGCACGCGTCCTGGCATCGGGGGGGACCCTGGTCCTCCTGGCGACCGACCAGGGGGCGTGGGATGCCGGGCTCGAGCCCACCGTGCGGGACCTGCTGCCCGGGCGCCCGCTCCACCCCGACACCTGGTCGGTGCTCCTGCCCCGGCTCGGGCTGGTGGACCCCGAGGTGCACCGGGCCGGTGACCGGCCGGTGCACGCCATCGTCGCCCGGAGGTCCCGGTGACGGCCCGGACCGAGGTCCCGGTGCCTGGCGACGCCCGGGGCCCCGGCATCCACCTGATGGTGCCAATGCTGCACCGGCGGGACGCCGTGGGGGAGCACACCCGCACCCTGCGCGAGCTGCTGCTCGTCGCCGGCGTGCGTTCGACCGTCTACACGGAGCTGCCCGACCCCGAGACGGTCGACGAGACCCGGCCCTACCGCGACTACGCACGCGACGCCGTCCCCGGAGATGTGCTCGTCTACCAGGTGGCCACCCGTTCCGAGATGACCCGCTGGTTGGCGCGCAGACCCGAGCCGGTGGTGCTCAACTACCACAGCATCACCCCGGCGACCTTCTTCGCCCGGTGGAACAACGGCATCGCCCGCATGCAGGAAGCGGCCGTCCGCGAGCTGGCCGAGCTCGCCCCCCGGTGCGTCCTCGGGATCGGGGTGTCCGAATTCGACGTGGCCGAGCTGCGAGCCGCCGGGTGCCCCGCCACCCGGGTGGTGCCGGTGGTGAACGTCCCCCTGCCCCCGGTGGCCCCTGACCCCGCTGCCGCGGCCGTGCTGACGAAGCGGGCGGCCGCCGGTGGCCCGTGGTGGCTGTCGGTGGGGCGGCTGGCCCCGAACAAGGCCCATCAGGACACCATTGCCGCCCTGTTCGTCGCCCGGGCGACGACCTCCCCCGGCGCTCACCTCACCATCGTCGGCGGCCCGACCGAGCCCCACTACGCCGCCGCCCTCAAGCGGTACGCGGCCGACCTCGGGCTCTCCGGCGCGGTGGAGTTCACCACCCAGCTGACCCCCGGCGAGCTGGCCGCCCGCTACGCAACGGCCGACGTGCTGGTGATGCTCTCGGAGCACGAGGGCTTCGGTGTCCCTCTGGTGGAGGCCATGTCACAGGGACTCCCGGTCGTGGCCTACGACGCCGGTGCCGTGGCGGAGGTCATGGACGGGGCGGGCGTGCTCCTCGATCGGAAGGGCCCGCGGGATGTGGCCGACGCGGTGGGCGCCCTCCTGGAGGACGGGGCCCGCCGCGACGGGCTGGTGGCTGCCGGCAGGACCCGTATCGGCGAGCTGGGGCTCGAGCACGCGGGGTCCGACCTGGTCACGGCTCTGCAGGGGGTCGCTGCCGACGGCGGGCACGCGTTCGTCCGGTCGGCGTTGGGCGGCCCCCTGCGTCCCGGTCGACCCTCCACCCACTAGGCTCATCCCTCATGGATTCCCCTCGTCACCCGTCGCCCGATGCCCTGTCCGCCGCACACTACGGGGCGGACGAGATGAAGTCGGGCGCCGACGTCGGACCCAGTTCCGACATCTTCCAGCGCCTCCTGAAGGAGCGCATCGTCTTCATCGGATCGGCCATCGACCAGAACACGGCGAACCTCGTGTGTTCGCAGCTGATCCTGCTCGAGGCCGAGAACCAGGAGCGGGACATCTCCGTGTACATCAACTCGCCCGGCGGCTCGGTCACCGACGGGCTGGCCATCTACGACACCATGCAGTACGTGCGGTGCGACGTGCGCACCATCTGCGTGGGCCTGGCGGCGTCGATGGGCCAGTTCCTGCTCTGTGCGGGCACCCCGGGTAAGCGGTTCGCCCTGCCCCACAGTCGCATCCTCATGCACCAGCCGTCCGGAGGCATGCAGGGACAGGCCTCGGACATCGCCATTCAGGCCGAGCAGATCATCTACCTGAAGCGCATGCTGGCCGAGCGGATCGCTTTCCACACCGGCCAGGACGTGGAGCGGATCGAGGCCGATTCCGACCGAGACCGCTGGTTCACCGCCGAGGAGGCCCGCGAGTACGGCTTCATCGACGAAGTGATCCAGAAGGACGCCATGCAGGCGCCGACGGCCGGTTCGGGGTCCGCCACCTGATGAGTCTCGGCATCGACGAGCCGGCCGCGGCCGACTCCGAGCCCGAGCGACCCACGGTCATCGGCGGCAGTACCCGGTTCGTACCCGGTCAGAGCAATGACCGGATCACGGTCGTCAACGGCAAGGTCCAGCTGGGCCAGCGCCTCACGGACCTGTGGACCAACCGCGACCTGCTGGTGCTGCTCACGCGCACCGAGCTCAAGGTCAAGTACAAGAACTCGGTGCTCGGCTACCTGTGGTCGATGCTCAACCCGGCGCTCGTGCTGCTGATCTACTACGTCGTCTTCAAGATCATCGCCCGGAGCGGCCAACCGAACTTCGCCATCTGGCTGTTCGCCGGACTGCTGGTCTGGAACCTGTTCAACGGGGCGGCCATGTCGGCGACGTCGGTGGTGGTGGGCAAGGCCGGCATCGTCAAGAAGGTGGCCTTCCCCCGCGAGCTGCTCGCGCTGTCGGTGGTGGGCGTGGCCATCGTGATGTTCGTCATCCAGGTGGTGGTCCTGGTCCTCGCCCTGCTCCTCGTCGGTGTCACTCCGGACTGGGCGTACGTGCTGCTCATGCCGCTGGCGCTGGTGACGCTGATCGTGTTCACCGGGGCGGTGTCGATCTTCCTCTCGGCGGTCAACGTCTACCTGCGGGACACCCAGCACCTGACGGAGGTGCTGCTGATGGCATGGTTCTGGGGCACCCCGATCGTCTACACGTTCGGGCAGATCTCGGGTCAGCTCGCAAAGCACCCGTCACTGCTGTGGATGAAGTACGTGTACCTGGCCAATCCGGTGACCCCGATCGTCATGACGTTCCAACGGGCGATCTACGGGAAGACCCAGTACACCTACAACGGGCTCGTATACCACATCCTCCCCAACTGGGGACCGGGGCAGTACGGCGCTCTCCTCGGTGTCGTGCTGGCCATCAGCATCGCCCTGTTTCTCCTGGCGCTCGTCGTGTTCGGCCGCCTCGAGGGCAATTTCGCCGAGGAGCTCTGAGTCGTGACCGTCGCCATCGAGATCCGTGAGATCTCCAAGCAGTTCAAGCTGTACAACGAGAAGCACACGTCGCTCAAGGAGCGGGTCATCCATGGCGGCAAGATGCCGTACACCCCGTTCTGGGCCCTGAAGGACGTGAACGTCGACATCCTGCAGGGCGAGACGTTCGGGATCCTGGGGCGCAACGGCTGCGGCAAGTCGACCCTGCTCAAATGCGTTGCCGGCATCCTCAAGCCGACGTCGGGCGAGATCCGGGTGCGTGGCAGCCTGGCGGCGATGCTCGAGCTCGGGGCCGGCTTCCAGCCCGAGCTTTCGGGGCGCGACAACATCTACCTGAACGGCTCGCTGCTCGGGCTCTCTCGCGCCGACATCGAGAAGCGCTTCGACGAGATCGTCGCGTTCGCCGAACTCGAGGACTTCATCGACAACCAGGTCAAGTTCTACTCCTCGGGCATGTACGTCCGGCTCGGGTTCGCAGTGGCCGTCAACGTCGAGCCCGACGTGCTGCTGGTCGACGAGGTGCTGGCCGTCGGTGACGCGTCGTTCCAGCGCAAGTGCATGGACCACGTGAAGCGGTTCCAACGCGAGGGACGGACCATCGTGGTGGTGAGCCACGCCACCGACGTGATGCGACAGAACTGCGGTCGGGTCATGGTGATGAACCATGGCAAGGTGATCACCATCGACGAGCCGGGTGAGGGCATCCGGGTCTTCCTGGCCGACCTGCTCGGTGTCGGTACCCTCGAGGGGTCCGAGTCCGGGGGCATCGAGGGCAACGTCCTGGCCATCGGCACCGTGCGCGCCGAGCACGGAGGCAGCGGTGACCGCCTGCACCTCTACCCCGGTGAATCGCTGACCGTCACCGCCGACCTCGACAGCCTGGCCCCCGTTCCGAACGCCATGGCCACCATCGCCATACACGACGAAGCCAACGAGCTGGTCTTCGCGTCGGATCCGGACGACCCGATGTGCGCGATCGAGGTACCCGAGGGGGGTGGCATCGTGCGGTTCCACTTCCCCGAGGTCCCGTTGCTCGACGGCACGTACTCGGTCAGCGTTGGTGTGCGCAGCGCCACCGAGACGGCCATCTTCGACTGGAAGGATCAGGTCACCAAATTCGAGGTGGCCAATCCGGGCCGTTCGACCGGTCGCGTCCGTCTGCCCCTCGATGTCAGTTTCCGGCACCGCTCGACCGGCCACACCGGCGAGGTGCCGTCGGTGGGCGCCGAGTTCTCGCCGCTGGCACTCCCTGGTTGGGAGGAGTCGACGGCGTGACCGCCGTCACCCGGATCGACCAGGTCATCCCGACCCTCGCCAGTCGGGACGCGATCGGGGGCCACGTGATGCAGTTGCGTGACCTGCTGCGATCCCGCGGTTACCAGTCGGACATCTTCTACGGAAACGCCTCCGCCGACCGCTTCGACGAGGGGCAGCCGATCACCCGCATCGGCGACAGGTCCAGCGCGGGCCGTGTCCTCCTGTACCACCTGTCCATCGGCAGCGGTGTCGCGGACATCTTCCGCGATCGGCCCGAGCGCAAGTTCGTGAATTACCACAACATCACTCCGGCAGAACTGCTCGAGGCCTGGGTCCCGGCCGTCGGCGAGGAGGTCCGCTGGGGCCGCGCCCAGCTCCGGGAGCTCGCCCCGGTCACCGAGTTCGCCGTCGCCGACTCGGGATTCAACGAGCGCGAGCTGCGCGACGCCGGCTACCGGTCGACGACCACCGTGCCACTACTCATCGACCCGGAGGACTTCACCGGGGCGCCCGACCCCGCACTGGCCGCACGATTGGCCCGGGAGCGGGCCGGGGGCGGCGGTGACCTGCTGTTCGTCGGGAAGGTCTCGCCGCACAAGGGACAGCACGACCTGGTCAAGGCGCTGGCCGCCTACCGCCGCATCTACGACCCACTGGCCCGCCTGCACATCGTCGGTGGCGCCATCAGCGAGGACTACCGGGACGCAGTCCTGCGGTTCGCCGACGAGCTCGGACTGGCCGACGCCGTGGAGATGGCCGGATCGGTCACCCACGAGGAGCTCGTCGCCTATTACGGCGGGTGCGACATCTTCCTGTGCCTTTCGAACCACGAGGGCTTCTGCGTGCCGCTGCTCGAGGCGATGTACCACCGGCTCCCGATCGTGTCCTGGGAGAGCACGGCCGTTCCCGGCACGGTCGAGCAGGCCGGTCTGATACTGCCGGACAAGGAGCCGGCCCGGGTCGCCGCGGCGATCCATCGAGTGGTCGACGATGGACGGCTACGCCGAGAGTTGGCCGCGGCAGCGGCCGAACGAGTCGACCGGTTCGCCCTGTCGAGGGTACAGGAGGGCTTCGTCGCCGCCCTCGAGGCCGCCTGCGTCGCGTGAGTGCGGCGGTCGGGGCGACGGTGATGGGACGTCGGCCATGAGTGGGCAATCAGGGTGAGGATCACCTTCGTCGTCCCCCGGTACGGACCGGCCGTCATCGGCGGTGCCGAGACGGCGGCCCGACTGCTCGCCGAGCACCTCGTGGCCGGACCCGGCTGGCAGGTGGATGTGCTGACCTCGTGCGCAGAGGACTTCGTCACATGGGAGGACGTCCATCCCGAGGGCGAGTCGTGGGTCAACGGCGTGCATGTCGTCCGCTTCCGCTCGGCCGCCGGGCGGGACCCGTCCTTCCATGCGCTGTCCGCCGCACTGCTCGCCGACCCTGCCGCCGCGTCGCCGGTCGATGCCGAGCGCTGGATCGACCTCCAGGGCCCGGTGACCGTCGATCTGGCCCACGCGGCCGCGGGATGGAAGGCCGACGCCCTGGTCTTCTACCCGTACCTGTACTACCCGACGGTGCGGGTCATCGACCGGGTGGCCGCCCCGACGATCCTGCATCCCGCGGCGCACGACGAGCCCGCCCTCCGCCTGCCGGTCTTCCCGCAGGTGTTCGCGGCGGCTGACGCCCTGGTGTTCCAGACCGAGGCCGAGCGCCTCCTGGTCGAGCGGACATTCCCGGTGGCCAGCCACCACCAGCTCCTGCTCGGTCTGGGTGTCGACGATCCCGAGGCCGCCGCCCCGGGCGTCCGTGCCGAGCCCGTCGGCGCCGTCCGAGGAGCCCCCTACCTGGTGTGCCTCGGCCGGGTCGACAGCCACAAGGGCACCTCGCTCCTGGCCACCTACTTCGCCCGCTACAAGGAGCGGCACCCCGGGCCCCTCCGCCTGGTGCTGGCCGGCCCGGTGGTCGACGCTCCGCCGGCGCACCCGGACACCGACCTCCTCGGCCCGGTCTCCGACGACGAGAAGTGGGGGCTCCTGTCGGGTGCGACGGCGCTGGTGTCACCTTCGCCGTGGGAGGCGTTCTCACTGGTGGTCGCCGAGGCCTGGAGCGCCCGGACCCCGGTGTTGGTGAACGCCGGCTGTGCCGCGACCGTCGAGCACTGCCGGCGTTCGGGCGGTGGCGCGACCTTCTGCGGATTCGCCCAATTCGAGGTGGCCGTCGACCGGCTGGTGGCCGACGGCGGGTTCCGACGCGCACTGGGGGAGCAGGGGCGTGCATACGTCGACGCCCACTTCCGGTGGCCCCACGTCATCGACCGGTATACCCGGTTCGTCGAGGCCGTCGTGGCCCGGTCCCGGTCCCGGTCCGGGTCCGGGACCGCTCAGCCGCCCAGACCGCTTCCGAGTGGCCGGGGCCCGGTCGCCACCACGACCCGGACCCCCAGCACCAGGGCGCCGGGTGCGACCCGCCAGACCAGGTAGTCGCCGATGGGGCGGGCCAGCCGCACCTGGGCGGCCAGGGCCTGCGCGGTCAGTTGAGCCAGCCCGGGCAGGCTGGGAGGCGCGATCAGGTAGGCGGCGCCGCCCGGTCCGACAGGGATCGTCGGGGCGGACGTGTAGTAGAGGGAGCCGAGGTGCTCGTTGTAGATGGCGGACCCCGGCACGACGAGGGCCACCCGGTGGAGCGGGAGTGCCCAGCCGGCGTTCCGATAGAAGCTGGCACCCCCGTCGAATGAGTCGATGACCACGACGTCCCGGCCGGGCCGGACCAGGGGCCCGAGGGCGGCGAGCCCCTGGTCGAGAGCGTCGGCCGAACGGATGGCGGCCCGTGTGTCCGGGTAGGGCG
>JAKAZC010000110.1 GCA_021826655.1 Actinomycetes bacterium
CCGGTCACGCTACCGCGCCGGGCGCGTGGTCCCGGGAGGTCAGGCGTCCAGGCGGACGAGGTCGTCGAGCGTCTCGCGGCGGACAACGGTGCGCGCCTCGCCGTCAGCGACGAACACCACCGCCGGTCGCGGCACCTTGTTGTAGTTGGACGCCATCGAGTGACCGTACGCGCCGGTCACCGGGGTGCACAGGATGTCACCCACGGCAAGATCCTCCGGCACGTACCCGTCGGCGACGACCACGTCGCCCGTCTCGCAGTGCTTTCCCACGAGCCGGATGGGAACCGGGCGCCCGGCACCGGTCTCCCGCGGCAGGAACGCTTCGTAGCCGCTGCCGTAGAGGACCGGGCGGGGGTTGTCGCTCATCCCGCCGTCGATCGCTACGTAGGTCCGGTGACCGGGCACGTCCTTGACCGTTCCCACCTTGTAGAGGGTGACGCCGGCAGCCGCCACGATGGAGCGGCCGGGCTCCGCGGTGACACGGACGGAATCGGCGATACCGGCCCGACGACATGCGTCGCGGACCGATGACGCCCACTGGGCCATCGGCGGGGCCTCTTCGCCGTTGACATAGGCCACACCCAGCCCACCCCCCACCACCAGCTCCGGAAGCCCCAGCGGGGCGACGAAGCCGGCGAGCACGTCGATGGCCTGGGTGAACGGCTCGAGGGCGAAGACCTGGCTCCCGAGGTGGGCGTGGATCCCCACGAACTCCACGGTTCCGGTCGCGTCCAGTGCGACGAGCCGCTCCACGGCGCGTGCCGCGGCACCCGATGCGAGCCCGAAGCCGAATTTCGAGTCCTCCTGGCCGGTGCGGACGAACTCGTGGGTGTGGACCTCGACACCCGGCGTGATCCGGGCGAGCACCTTCGGCCGCCAGTGCACCGGGAGCTCCGCGTCCTCGGGACCGCCCTCGAGGGCGGGCGGATCGGCCACCAGTGCCTCGATCCGGTCGATCTCGTCGAAGGAGTCGACCACGATCCGACCCACCCCGACCGCCAGCGCAGCGGCCAACTCCTCGGTCGACTTGTTGTTTCCGTGCAGGACCAGTCGCGCAGGTGGCACCCCGGCGGTCAGGGCCACGTGGAGCTCACCTCCCGTCGACACGTCGAGGCACATCCCCTCCTCGTGGGCGAGCTTCGCCATCGCCACGCACAGGAACGCCTTGGTGGCGTAGGCGACGCCGTCCCCCCAGGCGTCGACCGCGGCGCGGCACGACTCGCGCAGGTGGGCCTCGTCGTAGACGAACAGCGGGGTGCCGTGGAGCTCGGCGAGATCGACCACGTCGCAGCCGCCGATCGACAGATGTCCATCGGCACCGATGGTTGCGGTGGACGGCAGGAGCCGGAGATCCACCGGTTCCGCGGGGACGGGCACGGTCACATCGCCTCGGGCGCGGACACGCCGAGGAGGCCGAGGCCGATACCCAACCCGATCCGGACCGCCTCGACCAGCCACAGGCGGGCCTGGGCCACGGCCGGGTCGACGTCGTCAGCCAGGATCGGGCAGTCGTGGTAGAAGCCGTGGAAGCACGACGCCAGGCGCCGCACCCACGTGGTCACCTTGGACGGGGCCCGGTCGACGGCGGCGTCGGCCACCACCTCGGGAAGCTCCTCGAGGCAGCGCAGAAGCTCGAGTTCTCGCGGGTGCGTGAGCAGCGACAGGTCGACCCGGTCCCGGTGCACCCTGGTCACACCGCGCTCGACCGCCTTGCGGCCGACCCCGGCGATCCGTGCGTTGGCCATCTGCACGTAGAACACCGGATTGTCCACCGACTGTTCGCGTACGGTGGCCAGGTCGAAGGTGGCCGCCTGGTCGAGCGTGCTCATCAGGCTGAGGATCCGCGTGGCGTCGGGGCCGATGTCGGCGATCACGGTGTCGAGGTCGATGGCGTTTCCTGCTCGCTTTCCCATTTTGACGGCCTCGTCGCCGTCCACCAACGAGACCATCTGGCCGAGCTTGACCTCCAGGCGGGCGGGATCGACACCCAGCGCTTCCACGCCGGCCATCAGACTGGCCACCTGGCCGTGGTGGTCGGCCCCGAACACGTCGATGACCCGATCGAAGCCGCGCACCAGGAACTTGTCGCGGTGGTACGCGAGGTCGCCGGCGAGGTAGGTGGCGTCACCGTTCGCCTTGCGCAGCACCCGGTCACGGACGTCTCCGAGCTGCTCGGACCTGAACCAGGTGGCACCATCCTGCTCGTAGACCAACCCCTCCGCCTCGAGGAGGGCGATCGTTTCGTCTACGGCACCGCTCTCCTCGATCGAGGCCTGCGAATACCACTCGTCGAAGTAGATCCCCACCGAGGCCAGGGTTGCCCGGATCCGGTCCAGGATCCGGTCGGCGGCCCACCGACCGGCGGCGGTGACGTCGTCGGGGCCGTCGTACTCGGCGGCCAGGTCGGTCACGTACTGACCCTGGTAGCCGCCCTCGGGCACCTCGCCGCCCCGATGCCGTGCGAGCAGGCTCGCGCCGAGCGTGCGGATCTGCCCGCCGGTGTCGTTGACGTAGTACTCGCGGCTCACCTCGTGTCCGCTCCGCGCGAGCACCCGGGCCAGCGCGTCGCCGTAGCTGCCCCACCAGCCGTTGCCCACGTGGATCGGCCCGGTCGGATTGGCAGAGATGAACTCGACCTGGACCTTCTCCCCGTGGCCCACGTCAGGGCGCGCATAGTGCTCCTCCCCGCCGGCCAGCACCGCGGCAAGTGCGTCGTGCAGCCAGCCGTCGTCGAGTCGGAAGTTGACGAAGCCCGGCCCGGCGACCTCGACCGAGACCACGTGATCCGGAAGGGCACGTTCGAGTACGTCGACGACGGCCGTGGCCAGGGCCCGGGGATTCGAGCCGGCCCGCTTGGCCGTCACCATGGCGACGTTGGTGGACCAGTCGCCGTGCCCGCGGCCGGCGGGACGTTCGAGATGCACGGCGTCGGGCGCGACGGCCAGTTCCAGGCCGCCCTCTGCGGCGACCACGTCGACGGCCGAACTCACCGCGTCGGCCAACCTGTCGCGGATCGGTCGGTAGGCGGGAGCTGCAGGCGGAACCGGGGCATCGTCTGAATCGGACATCGAGGACCGAGGATACGTGGTCGGGAACCCCGCCCCCGGACGCCGCCGGGACGTGCCCGGAGTGCGGGGCACGGCGTTGGCAGTAGCATTGCCTCTTCTGCAGCGGGTCACCGGTCACCGGTCGCCGTCAAACGGACCCGGACCCGGACCCAACGCTGCCCCTGTAGCTCAGCGGATAGAGCGTCGGCCTCCGGAGCCGAAAGCGCAGGTTCGAGTCCTGCCAGGGGCACCAGGGTGATGTCTCGGGACATCGCGGACGGTCCAGCTCGCGCACGGTAGGCCATTACGGCCCGCCGGTGACGGGTTATCAGTCCTCGGACGGGCCCAGGGCGAGGTGGCAGAATTCGTCACCCTCCTATGGTTACCGACGCCGGATCCGCCACGACCGGTCGACCCGTCAACCGGGGCGGTCGGTGAGCTTGGTCCCGTCCCACCACTGGACCGGCCGACCCGGACTGTCCGGGTTGCCGTACCAACCCGGGGGCAGGCGGATCCCCGGGGCCGGTGACTCGACCTCCCATCCACCGCGACCGTCGTCATCCTCGCCCGGGGCGATCGGTCGACCGCGGTCCCGCACGGGCGCCTGTTCCGGTTCGGGCACCGGTTCCGGTTCCGGTTCCGACATCTGCTCGACCGGGCGGCCCGACACGAACAGGTCGATGGCGTCGGGTCCGGTCGGCGGGGGGACGTCGGTCGGGGGCCGGGCCGCCGCCGCCGGGACGGTGGTGCGTGCCGGCTCCGACGGGGACGTGGATTCCGACGGGGACGTGGATTCCGACGGGGACGTGGATTCCGACGGGGACGTGGATTCCGACGGGGACGTGGATTCCGAGGGGGACGTGGATTCCGAGGGCATGGCCTTCGCCGTCCCCGAGCCGCGGGCCGGCGAGGGCACCCCGGACCTGCCGTCCGCGGCCTCCTGGGGGTCGGTCACGTGGCGCCAGGTCCGCACGGCCAGGGCGAACGAACCGAGTAGCAGGACGGCACCGAGGACGACCAGCCCGACCCCGACATGAGCCGTCACGGAGAACGCGGCACAGCCCCGCGCGGTGACGGCGCTCCGGGTCAGGACCACCAGATTCGTGGAGCATCCCGCCGATGACGGGCTGAAGAGCGCGAAGGCCAGGGTGCCGACACCCAACGAGATGCCACCCCACAGGGCACACAGCGTTCGCCCTCGGCCTGCTCCCATACCGGCTGAACCTACCGGACCCCGGAAAACGCAGGTGTGAGGAACCCCGCACCGCTACGGAGAGTGGGCGGGACGCCCGTGTGCCGACCACGGCCAGCGGCAGGAAGGCCGCATCCCGCGGTGACCAGGTGGATGTCCACTGGGTTCAGCCGGTCAGGCCGGTCTGACGGATAGTGACATTGAGCCGCCCGGGCAGGTCGCCCAACGCGGGGTCACCGGAGCCCGGCACCAGTCGGGTCACGCCGTGGTAGGCGAAGCGAGACGGTCCACCGAACACCACCACGTCCCCTGAACCGAGGGGTACGTCGGTCCAGGGTCGGCCACGTGCTTCGGCGTTGCCGAAGCGGAAGATCCCGGTCGCTCCGATGCTCAACGACACCACAGGGACAGTGACCACCTCGTCACGGTCGACGTGCATCCCCATCCTCGACCCGGGGCCGTACCAGTTGAGCAAAGCGACATCAGGAGCGAATCCGTCCGGATCGGTGGCCACGAGGGTATCGACCGCCACGGCGTCGGCCACCGCCCGCCTGCTGAGATGGCCCAGCCACCGCGGGAAGGCCAGTGCACGGCCACCGTCCCCGTCGTCACGGGTGCGCACGTAGCGGTAGGGGATCCAGTGCCACCCGAGTCCCACCATGCCGACGGACATCGACGAGCCGCTCGGCATCCGGGGTGCTCTCGGTCCCCCGGATGACGCCCCCCAGGCGCGGCAACGGGCTGCGAGCTCCAACCGCAGGCCGACGTCGAGCCACGCCGGGAGATGCACCGCCCCCGGGGCGATGACGGCCGGGCGGTCCGGTAGGAGCCGGTCCACGACCCGCTCAGGTCGGCGCCGTCGGCTCCTGCTTCGCCAGCCACCGCAACCTGGCGGCCCTGGCGTCCCAGGAGTAGACGACCACGGTCCGGGCGAAGCGGTCGTGCCAGGCGTGGCGGTCCCGGTTCAAGAGGATGCCGAGGAACCCGAGCCCGAACAGGAAGAAGCTGAGCGGGAGTGTCAGCGTGCGGACGACCGCCTGACGACCGGTGACCGGCTCGCCGGTGGCACCGACCACCCGGATCCCGACCAGCGCCATCCCCACCGTCTTACCGCTGAGCGACCACTGGTAGGCGAAGTAGACGAACTCCCACGCCACCAGGGCGAGCAGGGTGATCAACGACGTGATGCGCCCGTGGGTCAGATCGACGGTCGTCCCGGTGACCAACTGGATGGCGAAGGTGACGGCGCCGACCGAGAGGGTGAAGACCCCCCACGACACCCCGACGTCGGCAGCGAGCGCCGCCAGCCGAGTCACCCCGCCGGCGAAGTTGCCCTGCCTGCCGGCGACCGGGGGCGCGGCCACTGCGGCGCGTGCGGTCACGAGGGCGGCCTCCCACCCGAAGGCAGGAGGCCCACCGGGTCGTCCGCCGCGGCCGGCGGGGCGACGAGCCCCGGCGGACCGACCGGCCAGTCTTCCGGATTGCGACGCAGGATCCGATTGACCCATCGGGCCACGAAGTCGTCGAGTCCGACGCCCTGCGCCCGGACGAGGTCGAGAGCCTCGGACGCCACCCCGCTCGTCGAACGGGCGATGATCGTGCCGAGCTCGGTCTGCTCGACCAGAGAGTCGATGTCGACCTGCTGGATCACCTTCTCCACGTCGACCCGGTCGATGATCCTCTGGACGTCGACTCGCTCGATGATCTGCTCCACGTCGACCCGGCTGACGATCTTGTCCACGTCCACCCGGTCGACGACCCTGTCCACGTCCACCCGGTCGATCAGCGCGTCCACGTCGACCTTCGACACGATGGCGTCGACGTCGACCTTGGCCAGCAACGCGTCCACGTCGACCTTCGAGACGAGGGCGTCGATGTCGGCGGCCTCGATCACCAGGCCGACCACCCGAACGGCGATCGACTCGACCATCTGCTCCATCCGGCCGGATCCGGGCAGTGGGCTCAACCCCGGTCACGTGGCGTGGTCGACGTCATGTCCACAGCTTCCCATCGGTCGCCGCCCGAAGCGGGGACTGCCCCGCTCCGGCGCCCGGGCGCGTTCGGGGTCAGGCGGAAGCCGCGGAAGCCTTCAGGATCTCGAGCGCCTTGTCGGCGTGCACGTTCATCCGGACCTCGCTCTTGACGACCCCGAGGACCCGCAGGTCCGGGCCGATGACGAACGTGGCCCGCTTGGTCGGCGTCAGCACGGTGATCTTCCGCCGGACGCCGAACTGGGTGGCGACTTCACCGTCGGGGTCCGACAGGAGCGGGTAGTCGAACTCGTGCTTGTCGGAGAACCGCTTCTGCTTCTCCACCTCGTCCGCGCTGATACCCACCCGCTGCGCGCCGACGGCCTGGAATTCGGCCTTCAGGTCCCGGAAGTGACAGCTTTCGGCCGTGCACCCCGGCGTCATGGCGGCGGGATAGAAGAAGAGGACCACGGGCCCGTCGGCGGCCAGCTCGCTGAGCCGTCGGGGGTTCCCTTCCTCGTCCGGGAGCTCGAAGTCGGGTGCTACGTCGCCAGTGTCCATATCCCGAGGCTAGCGAAGGCTCGCCCGTCCCACCCGGTCCGGCGCCTCGGGTTGAAATCTGCCGGGAAATCCATTGACATCTGGATTTTACCGATATATCGTGACTGCACGTGAGCCTTCATTGGAATTGCGATCGAGAGCGGCGGATCCAGCGACGGAGCCAGGTGGCGAGCGGGAGCGATGCACCGGGAGCGACCGAGCACGGGCGTGGATGCCGGGGTGCCGCACTCCGGTCGGGACGACGTCGGAGGATCCACGCCCGCGCCTCCGACGGACCGGAGCGCGCGCTGCCGTCTCCTAGGATGAGCCCGGCCTCGCTCCTCGCGGCACGGGTGGGCCCCCCGGCACGTATACACCGCCGGCACCGAACCACCCCTCTCGCCCGGAGCGACACAGTCGCCATCGCCGTTGCCACCGCCAGACGGGACCGCACCAAATGACCATCGCCATCGAAGTCGAGGACCTCCGAAAGACCTTCAAAGGAAAGCGGGAGGTACGCGCGCTCGACGGCGTGAGCTTCTCCGTGGAGGAGGGGACCGTGTTCGGGCTGCTCGGCCCGAACGGATCGGGAAAGACGACCGCAGTCCGGGTCCTGACCACCATCCTCCAGGCGGACGGGGGAACGGCCCGGGTCCTAGGCAACGACGTGCATAAGAAGGCGGCCCTCGTGCGCACCCTGATCGGATTGGCGGGCCAGTACGCCGCGGTCGACGAGAACCTGACCGGACGCGAGAACCTCCAGATGGTCGGGAGCCTCAACCATCTTCCGCGACCCGTCGTGGCCGGCCGGGCCGTCGAACTGCTCGCCCAATTCAACCTGACCGAGGCCGGCGACCGCCCACTCAAGACCTACTCGGGAGGCATGCGCCGACGGCTCGACCTGGCCGCAGCCCTGGTGGCACGGCCGACGGTCCTGTTCCTCGACGAACCCACCACCGGACTCGACCCGCAGAGCCGGAACGACCTGTGGGAGGTCATCGAACGACTTGTCGGAGGCGGTACCACCGTGCTCCTCACCACCCAGTACCTTGAGGAGGCCGACCGGCTGGCCAGCACGCTCGCCGTCATCGACCACGGCAAGGTCATCGCGGAGGGCACCCCGACCTCCATGAAGGCCGACTTGGGCGCCACCGTGCTCGAGGTCGGGCTTCCCACGATCGGGGACGCAGCCCGTACCGGAGCCGTCCTCGATGCCCTCGGGCCGCACGCGGCGCTGGTCAACGGCACATTGGCGGAGGTCACCGTGGACAACGGCCCGCAGGCGGCGATGATCGCCCTGCGGGCCCTCGACGCCGAGGGCATCGCCCCGCAGACGTTCAACCTGCGCGAGCCAAGCCTCGACGACGTGTTCCTCTCGCTCACCGGCCACCGGACCGAGGACGAGGAGGCCGACGACGGGGACGCCGACCGGAGCCCGAGGCGGCGCCGCAGGTCGAAGCGACTCGTGCAGCTCGAGGACTCGCTCCCCATCGTGACAGGAGAACGGGCATGACCACCGCCGTCGCCACGCCGACCGAGTCCGGCGCCCCCC
>JAKAZC010000111.1 GCA_021826655.1 Actinomycetes bacterium
ACCCCGCCGGTGACGAAGGGATAGGTGCCCTCGGTCGTGAGGAGGACGTCGACGTCGGACCGCTCGCGGTCCGAGGCGCGCTCGACGGACCTCCCGTGGGTCGGCAGTCGCGTGGACAGGAGAGTGGGGTTCACGGCACGGCTCAGACCACGTCGTGGCTGGGCAGGAGACCTCGGAGTCGCTCCAGCCAGCCGGCGCGTTGGTCCGTGCCGTCGTCGGTCGCCTCCGGCGGCAGGGGCCCGATCGGCTGGATGCCGACCGTGGTCGTCGGGGAGTCGACGTCCGCGCTGCGTCCGCCGACCGGTCTGTTCCGGTCGCCCCCGCCGTCGGCCCCGGACCGGGAGACCGCCGCCGCCCCGTCGTGGCGAAAGGGAATGCCGGTGGCGCCGGCCATCATGTCGTCATCGGCCCGGAGCACCGAATCGATGGCCTGTGCCCGACGGAGTCCCGTTGTGGCGACATGCAGGTTCTGGACGTTGAGGAAGCACTTCGCCGCCATCACCGCGGACTCGCGGATGAAGGGTAGCGGGGTCCGCGGATCCTCGGAGACGCGCAGGTACTCCCGGCCGGCCAGGCGCATCCAGTGGTCCGACCCGTCGAGATTCCCCGACTCGCGCGCGGCCAGCGCAGCCTGCCGAAAGGCGATGGCGGCGCGCTGTGGCGCGTCCGCGATCGTCCGTTCGGCCTCTTCGAGGAACAGGGACTCCGCCCGCTCGAACTCATGGGCATGGAATGCGGTGATCGCCGCTTCGAAGAGCGTGGTGTCTCCGTCCTCGATCTCGAGGTCGGCCTCGACCGCCTCGTCGGGGTCAGGAGGTGTCGCGTCGGATGGCGCAGCGTCCCATGGCCCGCGGCCATCGGGGTCGCGCCCGCTCCCGGTGGTGTCCTCGCACGGCAGTGCTGTCCGGACTGTGGCGCCGAGCGTGTCCATAGCGGATGGATCGACCATTGTGCAAGGGATCTTGAGGTATTCGCCGGACCGGGTCCGGGTCCGTGTCCGGATGACGACAGGGGCGCGTCGGCCGCCGACCCGTGGAAGGCTGCGTCAACGAACGCGAAGACCCCCGTCCGACGCCACCGGCCAGTACCCGTTCCCGTCGGGCGTCGGGGCCCGGTGTTCGATCGGCGCATCGCGTGACGAACCGAGCGATGACCCGTGGTTCGGTGCGGCGCCGTGGGCCGACACTCCTCCGAACGCGTCCACCGACCAGCGACCCCGGCCGTCGGCCATGGAGGTGATGCCGGTTGTCGGCACCGCCAGGGGGGGGTCACCGGAAACGGCGCCAGCGACACCGGTGCCCCGACGAGCTGCCGGACCCCGCCGAAGGCGTGGTCGGCACACCCCGCAGTCCATGCCGCACGTTCGAGCTGCCAGTTCCCGGAGGCGTCCGGGAAGTTCGTCCCGCCACCCGCTCCGCCCGTGGCACCGTACGAGGAGAGGAAGGGAACCTGGACGGGTCCGTCGCACGGTCCGTCGGGGCCCGCGCACTCGACGGCGGTATCCCCCGTAGATGGCGGTGTTCCAGGCGCCGGTGGAGAACGGCAAGAAGTACGTACCGCCGGCATCCACCGTCTGGGGCTTCTCGATCGTGGTCTCGAACGGATAGTGCACGGTGTCCTTCACCTCCAGCCGGTGGGGCCGAGCGACGGGGGTGATCCCGTCCGGGTCGGGCGCGTCGCCGCCGAACGCCGGGAGGCACAGGTGAGCACGATGATCGAGGCACGCCGAACCCTGCCCATCAGGGGGGACCTCGCCGTCCTCGGCCGGTCCGCCCCGCCGCCCGGGAGGATGCCTGCTAGACCCGAGGTACCACCGGGCACCGTGGACCGAGGTGTTCCGGATCCCGCCCTGCGACGACGAGGAGCACGCCATGTCCGACCCGAACCCACACGCTGTCGACCCGTCCGACGAAGAGCGCCACGACCCGTCCGACGACCCGCTGTGGAACGAGTCGCACTACCTCGATTTCGTGTCCGGCGACGGTGACCTGTCCGGCTACGCGCGGATCGGGCTCTACCCCAACCTGGGTGTGACCTGGTGGACCACGACGGTGGTGGGCCGGGGCCGGCCCCTGGTGGCATCGATCGCCTACGACCTCCCGGTCGCCCCCCGACCGGGGCTCGGGTTGGACGCAGCCGGGCACGTGATCGACGGCGTGGTGGCCCGGCCGCTCGACTCCTTCCGGCTGACCGCGTCCGTACCGGCCGTGTCGTACGACGATCCGGCCGACGTCTACAGGGCCGCCGCAGGCTCGGCCACCACCCTCGACATCGACCTCAGCTGGTCGACCGACGGCGTCCCTTACCACTACGACGTGACTACCCGCTACGAGATCCCCTGTCTGGTCGGAGGATCGGTGACGGTCGACGGCGAACGCCTCGGTGTCGAGGGACACGGGCAACGCGACCACTCGTGGGGCGTGCGCGACTGGTGGGCGTTCACCTGGTGCTGGTTCGCGGGGCGGCTGGACGACGGGACGCGCGTCCACGGGGCCGACATCCGGATCCCCGGGTCCCGGATCCCCTTCGGGTACGTCCAGCATTCCGACGGGGTCGTGGTGCCCGTGACCGGACTCGACGTCACCGAGGTCCTGGGTGCCGAGGGGCTCCCGACGTCCGCCCGGGCCCGGATCGACCCAGTCGGGCTGGACCTCGCCATCGAGCCCGTGGACTTCGGGCCGCTGTTGCTGACCGCGACCGACGGACGGGTCAGTCGGTTCCCTCGGGCGATGGCCCGGTTCATTGCGGCCGACGGGCGCACCGGGACCGGGTGGATCGAGTGGAATCAGCCCGAGACCGCGCCCGAGGGGCGGTAACCTCCCGGTCGTGCGCCTCTCGCTCCAGCCGTCGCTCGACGCCACCGACTACCGCTTCACCCACATGCTGCGGACCCGGTTCGCCGAAACCGACGCCATGGGAATCATCCACCACGGCGCCTTTCCAGCCTACCTCGAGGAGGCCCGAGCGACGATGCTCCGCGAGGCGGGGTATCCGTACGACGAGGTCCGGGCGGGCCGCGACGGTGTCGACTTCGCCGTCCTCGAGCTCTACATCCGGCACCGACGTCCGCTGCGCTTCGACGACGAGGTGGGGATCCACGTGCTGGTCGACGCGCTGACCCGTACCACCTTCCAGGTCGGCTACCTGCTGGAAGTCCGCGGCGAGGCCCGGGCCACCGCGGTGACGGTCCACGGGGCTGTCGACGGAGCAGGGCGGCCGTCGCGCATGCCGGCGTTCCTGCGCGACCTGGTCGGTGTCCGGTAGGGCCGTGCGGGTCTCCTACGGATTGCCCACCCACCGGGTCGACTGCGGCGAGGAATTCCTGGCCCCCGGGGCCATCGGCGACCTGGCAGCGGCGGCCGAGGCCGCCGGCTTCGCCGCCGTGTACACCACGGACCACCCGTTCCCGGGAGACGACTGGCTCGCCCGCGGCGGACACCATGCCCTCGATCCGCTGGTCGCTCTGTCGTTCGCCGGGGCGGCCACCTCGCGGGTGCTGCTGCACACCAACCTCCTCATCCTCGCCTACCGGAACCCGTTCCTGGCGGCCAAGGGGATCTCCACCCTCGATGTGCTGAGTGGCGGCCGCACGGTCATCGGGCTCGGCGCGGGTTATCTCGAGCCCGAGTTCGAGGCGCTGGGCGCCCCGTTCGCCGAGCGAAACGACCGGATGGACGAGGCCCTCGCTGCCCTCGACGCGGCGTGGTCGGGGGAGAGTGTCGCGTTCGAGGGGACCGGGTACCGGGCGCCCGGGAACACCATGCTTCCCCGACCACGCCAGCGTCCCCGGCCACCACTGTGGATCGGGGGGAACAGCCGTCGGGCGATCCGCAGGGCCGTCGAGGTCGCCGACGGGTGGAGCCCGTTCCCCAACCCGGCGCGATTCGCGGCACGGACCCGGACCGCCCCGCTCGAGACGGCCGCCGACCTGGCCCATTCGCTCGAGTACGCGCGGTCCCACGCGGCCGAGGTGGGCCGGACGGAGCCCCTGACCATCTGCTTCATCCCCGAGGGATTGTCGATGGGCGCGGGTCCGCTCGACGAGGAGCGGGTCCTGGTCTCCATCCGCGAGATGGAGGCCATCGGCGTCGGGTGGGTCAGCGTCGCCCTCCCCGGCGACACCCGTGACGCGCAGCTGGCGGCGATCGACTCCTTCGGCCGGTCGGTGCTGGCCGCCGTCTGACCGGTGGACGCCCGCGGCCCACTCCCCGGGTCGCGGACGTGGAGTCGGTACCCTGGGTAGGTGGGTATGCCACGTTGAGTCGATCGGACCATGGCTCCCGGGGTGGGGCCGTCTCCCGTATGTTCCGGTCCGACGTAGCCGGCGGGTGGGTGCTGGTCCTCGCCGTCGCCGTGGCCCTGGTCTGGGCGAACGGCCCGTGGTCGTCCACCTACGCCTCGACCTGGCTGCACCCGACCCACGTCGGCGGCCGGGCCTTCCAGGACTTCACCACCGTGCGGAACTGGGTCAACGGTGCCCTCATGGCCGTGTTCTTCCTGGTGGTCGGGCTGGAGATCGGGCGGGAGCGCAGGCGGGGCGATCTGGCCGACACCCGCACCGCAGTCGTCCCCGTCGCCGGGGCACTCGGCGGCATGGTCGGTGCCGGCCTGGTCTACGCCGCGGTCGCCCACGGCGGGCCGGGGTCGTCGGGCTGGGGAATTCCCATGGCCACCGACATCGCCTTCGCGCTGGGCGCCCTGGCGCTGCTCGGGCGGCGCGTGCCGGCCGGACTGCGCGTCCTCCTGCTGACGCTCGCCGTAGCCGACGACATCGGCTCGGTGGTCGTACTCGGGGTGTTCTACTCCTCGAGGAGCTACCTGCCCGCCCTGGCCGCCGCCGTCGCGCTCGTGCTGCTGCTCGTCGCCCTCCGACGGTGGACCGGACCGTCCACCGTCGCCGCCCTGGTGGGCGGGGTGGTGCTGTGGCTCCTTCTGGCGGCCGGCGGTGTGGAACCGGCACTCGCCGGTGTGGCTGCGGGTGTCCTGGTGCCGGGGGCGGGCAGGGCGGCCACCTCGTGGCGTCGGGGGGGAACCGCCGCCACCGCCGACGATCCCGCTGCCCGGCTCGAGGACCGGCTTGCGCCGTGGTCCGCCTTCGTGGTCCTGCCGCTGTTCGCGGTGGCCAACGCCGGCATCACCTTCCACACCGGCATCCTCGACCCACCCGGTGCCACCGCCGTGTTCGTCGGCGTGGGACTGGCGCGGGTGGCGGGCAAACTCGCCGGCATCACCACTGCCAGCCTGCTCGCCGTACGTCTCGGCCTGGGGCGCCTGCCCGACGGGGTCCGGTGGCGCCATGTCGCGGGCGGAGCGGCAGTGGCCGGAATCGGGTTCACCGTGCCGCTGCTCGTCGCCGAGTTGGCCTTCGTGCACGACCCGCCATTGGTGACCGCCGCCGAACTCGGGCTGTTCGCCGGGTCGGCAGCCGCGTTCGCGGTGGGCGCGGCGGTCCTGGTTTGGGCCGGACCCGACGACGCCCCGACCGGGACCCCGACCGACGGGCCCCCGCCCGTCACGTGGTGACCGGTGAGGCCCGGCGAACCGTATGCTGCGTGCAGCGGCGGGTCCGCCGTTCCCACCGGACCCTCCGACGACCGGCTTTCGGATCGTCGGGGAACCACCACTCCAGGAGAGCGACCATGAGCATTGCCGTAGGCGACCACATCCCCGATGTCCGGGTCATGACGACCGTGGGCGGCAATCCCACCCACGTCCAGACCGCAGACGCGCTGGGCACCGGCAAGGTCGTGCTCTTCGCCGTGCCCGGCGCCTTCACGCCGACCTGCTCCGATTACCACCTGCCCAGCTACGTGATCCGCCACGACGAACTGGCGTCGAAGGGGGTCGACACCGTGGCATGCATCTCGGTCAACGACCCGTTCGTCATGAGTGCGTGGGGCGACTCGCAGAACGTCGGCGACGCCGTGCTGCTCCTGGCCGACGGCAACGGCGAGTTCGCCGCAGCGGTGGGGCTCGAGATGGATGGCAGCGGTTTCGGCCTCGGCACGCGCTCCCAGCGCTACGCCATGGTGATCGAGGACGGTGTCGTCACCGCCTTACAGGTCGAGCCCGGCGCGGGGCTCACGGTCAGCGCGGCCGACGCCATCCTCGAGATCCTCTAGCCCGGGGTCGGTCGTGGACCTGGCCGAGGCGCTGCGCAGCACAGGAGCGGTGCGTGAGTACACCGACCAACCGGTCGACGACGCCACCGTCTACCGACTCCTGGAGTGTGCCCGGTTCGCACCGAACGGCGGTAACCGGCAGGCCTGGCGGGTCGTCGTGGTCCGGGACCCGGCCACCCGCCGTGCCCTCCGGGACAGCTATCTACCCGGGTGGTATGAGTACCTGGCCCAGGTGTCGGCCGGCCTCACGCCGTGGGCGGTCGTGACCGACCGTGAGCTCGAGGCCGCCTCGGTGGCGACCGCCGGGGACATCGCCGCATCCGCTGCAGCCGGCCCCGGCGGCTTCGCCGAGCACCTCGACGAGGTCCCGGTGATGCTGGTGCTGCTGGCCGACTTCACCCGACTGGCGACCGTGGACCGGGACAGCGACCACTACACGCTGGTCGGCGGGGCCTCGATCTACCCGTTCGCCTGGAGCATCCTGCTGGCGGCGCGCACCGAGGGCCTGGCCGGCGTGCTGACGACGATGGTGGTGCGCGAAGAGCACGCGGTCACCGAGCTGCTGGGCGTGCCCGCAACCCATGCCGTGGCCGGTCTGCTGGCGCTCGGGCACCCGGTCCGGCAGCCGAGGAAGCTCCGTCGTGGCGCCGTGGAGGAGTTCGCGACCCTCGACCGGTTCGACGGTCCGCCGCTGGGGGCCGGGTGAAGGTCCGCATCGGGGTCGGCATGGGACCGCTCGACGGTGACCCTGCCGGCCTCGGTCGGCTGGTCGACGACCTCGCCGAGTTGGAGTTCGACTCCCTGTGGCTACCCGAGGTGCTGACGGCCCCGACCCTCGACCCGCTCGCGGCACTGGCCTATGCGGCCGCCCACAATCCCCGGCTGAAGCTCGGGACGACGATGCTGCTGCCCGGTCGAAACGTCGTACGCCTGGCCAAGCAGCTGGCCACGCTCGACCGCCTGTCGGATGGCCGGCTCCTGGTGACCTTCGTGCCGGGCCTGGCCCGGGCGCCCGAGTCGGGCGCGGTCGGCGTGCCACCCGAGGAGAAGGGCGCCCGGATGGAGGAGGCCTTCCCCCTCCTGCGGCGGCTGTGGGCCGGGGAGTCGGTCGACCACCACGGACCGGTGGCGGAGTTCGACGGGGTCACGCTGGCCCCCCTCCCCGTCCAGGATCCTCTCGAGTTCTGGACGGGTGGCATGGTGCCCGCCGCCCTCGAGCGGTGCGGACGCTTCGCGGACGGCTGGCTCCCGTCCGCGTGCACCCCGGCCGAGGCCGCCGCCGGCAAGGTGGTGGTCGACCAGGCCGCGGCCGGCGCCGGACGGGCCATCAGCCCCGAGCACTTCGGGGTCTCCCTCGCCTATGCCCCGGGCCCGCTGGAGCCCTCGCTCCTGGCCGCCCTCGGACGGTCGCGCAAAGGGGTCGACCCGACGACCGTCGTGCCCGCCGGCCTCGGTGCCCTGCGCGCCTTCCTGGAGGCGTTCATCGAGGTCGGCTTCTCCAAGTTCGTGGTGCGTCCCCTGGCGCGACCCGCCTCCTGGCGCACCGAGCTCGAAGCACTGGCCGCGGCGGTGGGAGATCTGCAGACGTGAACCGATGCACGTGAGCCGGCGAAGGTGAGCCGGAGCCGACCGGTGGAATTCGGGTTCGTCGCCCACGACGACGCCGAGCTGCTGGCCCAGATGGGAATGGTCCAGGCGGGTGGGACCGGGTGGATCAACTGCGAGCCGGTGATCGACGAGGACCATCGGCCCGCCGAGCCGGGCCCCTTCGCCTTCCTCGGCGGGTCGACCCACCTGGTCCCCGTGGTCACCTGGATGCCGGGACGGCGCCAGACAGGACGGTCGGTCAGGCCGACGACGGTCGGACTGCAGCACGCCTCGGGTCCACGTGTCGCGTGGCGGCTGCGCGACCTGGGCCAGCCAGTGCCCGCGGGGTGGCGGGTCACCCAGGACCACCCCCGTCGGGGCCTGGTGGCCGAGGTGCCGGCCGAGGCCGACAATGCCGCGGTGATCGGCTGGCTGCTGCAGGCGGCCACGAGTGTCTGCCAGGTCGAGATGACCGGGCGATGGACGGCCGCGGTGCACCCGGGCCTCACCTGATCGTCGGCAGGCGGCAGGCGGCAGGCGGCATGGGGCATGGGGCAGTCGC
>JAKAZC010000112.1 GCA_021826655.1 Actinomycetes bacterium
TCGTACCCGACGTAGCCCGGGGGTGAGCCGACGAGGCGGCTCACCGTGTGCTTCTCCATGTACTCCGACATGTCGAGCTGGATGAGGGCGTCCTCGTCGTCGAACAGGAACTCGGCCAGCGTCTTGGCCAGCTCGGTCTTCCCCACGCCCGTCGGGCCGAGGAAGATGAACGACCCGCTCGGACGCTTCGGGTCCTTCAGGCCGGCACGGGTGCGTCGGATCGACCGGGCGAGGGCGGCGATGGCCGGCTCCTGACCGATGACCCGCTTGTGGAGCTCGTCCTCCATGCGCAGGAGCTTGGCCGTCTCCTCCTCGGTGAGGCGGTACACGGGGATCCCCGTCCAGTTGGCCAGCACCTCGGCGATGACCTCCTCGTCGACGACATCGAACAGGTCGACGCCCTCGGCCCGCCATTCGGCCTCCATGGCCTCCTTGGCGTCGAGGCGGTCCTTCTCCTGCTCGGCGAGCTTCTTCGCCTGGTCGAAGGCCTGCTTTTCGATGGCGGTCTCCTTGTCGGCGCGCAGCCGGGTGATCTCCTCCTCCAGCTTCTTGTAGGCCGGGGGCGTCGTCATCCGACGGATGCGCAGGCGGCTGCCGGCCTCGTCGATGAGGTCGATGGCCTTGTCCGGCAGGTACCGGTCGGCCAGGTAGCGGTCGGCCAGGTTGGCCGCGGCCACGAGCGCCTGATCGGTGATGGTGACTGCGTGGTGGGACTCGTACCGGTCGCGCAGGCCCTTCAGGATCTCGATGGTGAGCGCCACGTTCGGCTGCTCCACCTTGATCGGCTGGAACCGGCGCTCGAGCGCGGCGTCCTTCTCCAGGTGCTTGCGGTATTCGTCGATGGTCGTGGCGCCGATCGTCTGCAGTTCGCCCCGGGCCAGCATCGGCTTGAGGATCGAGGCGGCGTCGATCGCGCCCTCGGCGGCACCCGCGCCGACCAGCGTGTGCAGCTCGTCGATGAACAGGACGATGTCGCCCCGGGTGCGGATCTCCTTGAGCACCTTCTTCAGGCGCTCCTCGAAGTCGCCCCGGTAGCGGCTCCCTGCCACCAGCGCACCGAGGTCGAGTGTGTACAGCTGCTTGCCGGTGAGGGTCTCGGGGACCTCGTCGGCGACGATGCGCTGGGCCAGCCCCTCGACGATGGCGGTCTTGCCCACGCCGGGTTCGCCGATGAGGACCGGGTTGTTCTTCGTGCGGCGGGACAGCACCTGCATGACCCGCTCGATCTCCTTCTCCCGCCCGATCACCGGATCGAGCTTGTGGTCGCGGGCCAGCGCCGTGAGGTTGCGTCCGAACTGGTCGAGCACCGCGGAGCCGGTCGGTGCGTCGGCCTGCTGGCCGCCGGTCTGGCCGCCGCCGACGGCCTCCTTGCCCTGGTAGCCGGAGAGCAGCTGGATCACCTGCTGGCGCACGCGGGGCAGGTCGGCGCCGAGGCTCTGGAGGACCTGGGCGGCGACGCCCTCACCTTCGCGGACCAGGCCGAGGAGCATGTGCTCGGTGCCGATGTAGCTGTGGCCGAGCTGCAGCGCCTCGCGCAGCGATAGCTCGAGCACCTTCTTGGCCCGGGGCGTGAACGGCGGCGAACCCGTCGGGGCGGTGCCGGCGAGTCCGATCGTCTCCTCCACCTTCTCGCGGACGGCCTCGAGCGAGACGCCGAGCGACTCGAGCGCCTTGGCCGCGACGCCCTCACCCTCGTGGATCAGGCCCAGGAGGATGTGCTCGGTGCCGATGAAGCTGTGGTTGAGCAGGCGCGCCTCCTCCTGTGCCAACACCAGGACTCGTCGAGCTCGGTCTGTGAATCGTTCGAACACTCCACCGCCTCCATCCGCGGTCCGTAACTGGGACCCAAGTCTACAGGTGCCAGGTTCACCCGCACCCGCACGCCCCGACGCCGGAGCCCATGTACCACCCATCGGCAGTCTGCCCTATCGTCTGTAGCCAGTGAACGTCGTCGACCTCCTGGGACTCCCCGCACTCGAAGATCAGCTGACCCGCCTCGAGCCCCTGCTCGTGGAGTCGGTGGTGACGGGCGACGGCTTCCTGGACGAGGTGACCACCCACCTGCTGGCCGCAGGTGGCAAGCGACTCCGCCCGGTCCTGGCGCTGGCGACGGCCACGTCCGGCGCCCGGGACGCCAGCCGGGAGGACCTCCTCGGGGCGGTCGCCGTCGAGCTGGTGCACCTGGCCTCGCTCTACCACGACGACGTCATGGACGAGGCCACGATGCGGCGGAACGTGGAGAGCGTGAACTCGCGGTTCGGAAATCTGGTGGCCATCGTGGCGGGCGACTTCCTCCTGGCCCGGTCGGCCGAGATCGCGGCCGGCCTCGGAGTCGAGATCGCCGCACTGCTGGCCGCCACCCTGGGCGAGCTCTGCCAAGGCCAGGTCGCCGAGGTCCGCGCCGCGTTCCGGGTGGATCGCACCCGTGACGACTACTCGTCCGCCATCGCCGGCAAGACCGCCTCGCTCATGGCCACCTCCTGCCGAATCGGCGCCCTCACCGGCGGCCTCGACCGTCCCGAGGTCGAGGCGTTCACCGACTTCGGGCGGTGCTTCGGGATGATCTTCCAGGTACGCGACGACATCCTGGACGTCGTCGGGACCGAGGCCGACCTGGGCAAGCCGGCCGGACAGGACCTGGCCGAGGGCATCTACACCCTGCCCGTCCTCCTCACGCTGGCCGACTCCGTGCACGGTCCAGAGCTGCGCGGGCTGCTCGGACGCCCGCTGGGACTCCCCGAGAAGGAGAAGGCCCGGGCCATCGTGGCCGGATCCGGGGCGATCGCCGAATCCGTGCGGGTGGCCCGGGACTACGCCGAACAGGCGGCCGCGGCCGCCCGGACGGGGCCGTCCCCGGAACTGGCGGTGGCCCTCACCCGACTGGCGCACAACCTGGTCGACGGCCTGCCCTCGGCCTAGGCGTCAGGAGGTCACGCCCCCCAGGCCGACCAGGCCCCGGGCGAGCTCGATCTCGCCCATGTGACGGAGTCCGTGCTGGTAGATCCAGCATTCGGCCGCGTCGAGCAGGGTGATCCCCTCCGGACCGGCCACCCGGGCGCTGTACGTGCTGGCGAGCTGGTCGGGCAACGGTCGGGCGACCACCAACCGGGTCAGCTCGGCCGGGTCGAGGTCGGCCAACCACGCCTCCACGCGGGCGAACACCGCGTGCATGTAGTCCTGGAACCCCCCGTAGTCCCCGATCCGCTGATGGACCATCTCCCCGACGGTCCGGTGCTTGCCGTGATCGGGGATGGCGGGGTGCACCCGGGCCTCCCACGACTCGTCCCACACCGGCGCGGTGCCCGTCATCAGCAGGAAGGAGGCGTCGATCATGTTGACGATGTGGAACAGGCTGAAGGCGATGGGGAGGACGCCCTCGCGCTCGAAGTGGTTGACCTGTTCCAGGTCCATCGTCACCACGGCGTCCTCGTAGAGCGAGAACAGCGCACGCATCCGACGTTGCAGCGAATCGAGCACCAGGGGGGCGCTCCCCGCCGCACCGGTGACGCCCGGTGCCGCGTCCTCTGCCACGGCGCCTCCCTCCCGGGGCCCGACGGCCGCACCCCGTGCGCTCATGTAAACACTTGTCACAATTACTGTCAACTGTTAACCTCCGTCGTCTGAGCCGGCCGGGAACGACCCGTAGCCGGACCGCTCCGACCCCGGTCGTCCCGGGCCCGGCCCGCGCGCCGCCGGCCAGTCGGCCGGTCGGCCGGTCGGCCGGTCGGCCGGGAGAATGGAGGTGCAGTGCAGATCGACGTCGACAAGGCCGACCTCCGCCACGTCCGGACCGTCACCCGTCCGTCCGCGGCGCTGGCGCCGGGCGAGGTCCGGCTCCGGCTCGACACGTTCGGACTCAGCGCCAACAACATCACCTACGCGGTATACGGCGAGCTGATGGGGTACTGGGCATGCTTCCCGACGCCGGTCGAGCACGGGGTGGCCTGGGGTCGGGTCCCCGTCTGGGGCTTCGCCGACGTGGTCGAGTCGGCGGCGCCGTCGGTGGTCGAGGGCCGGCGCGTCTACGGCTACTTCCCCATGGGCGACGAGCTGGTCGTGGCCCCCGGACGCGTCGACGACCAGGGGTTCTCCGACGTGACCCCGTCCCGCTCCTCGGTGCCCTCGGTGTACGCCCGCTACGGGTTCACCGAGACCGACCGCGTCTACCGGCCCGAGCGGGAGCCCCACCAGATGCTCCTGTGGCCGCTGTTCGTCACATCCTTCGTGGTCGACGACTTCCTGGGGGACCACGGACTCTACGGTGCCCGAACGGCGATCGTCTCCAGCGCCTCCTCGAAGACGGCCATCGGGGCCGCCTTCCTCCTGGCCGAGCGGGACCGGGTCGACGTCGTCGGCCTCACCTCGGCGTCGAACGTCGAGTTCGTGCGCTCGCTCGGCTGCTACGGGACGGTGCTGACCTACGACGAG
Organism: Actinomycetes bacterium; assembly: GCA_021826655.1. Next base: position 4,429 of record JAKAZC010000112.1, read on the forward strand.
ATCGGTGACCTCCCTGTCGCCGACTCCTGCTTCATCGACGTCGCCGGACGGCGGGACGTCACCCACGCCGTCCATGCCCGGCTGTCCCACCACCTGGGCCACTCCATGGTGGTGGGCGACACCCACTGGGACGACCGTGCGTCGGGGGAGGGTGAGCTGACCGGGCCCCGACCCGAGTTCCTGTTCGCCCCGGACCAGATCACCAGGCGCCGCACCCAATGGGGCCGTGAGGGGTTCGAGGCCCGGGTGGCCGCCGCCTGGGACCGCTTCGTCCCCGCCACCGACGCCTGGCTGACCCTCCGCCGGCGCGGCGGCCCGGCCGCAGTCGAGGCCGCCTACCGGGACCTGCTCGACGGGCGGGTGGACCCCCGGATGGGGGAGATCTGCACCCTGGGCGGCGGCGGGGACGGACGGTGACCGACCTCGTCGGCCGGCCCCTGTCGCCCGGCTCCGACACCCCGCCCACGGAAACCGACGGGCGGCGCCTGCGTCGGGCGGTGAACAGGGAGGCCGTGGTCGACGCGCTCCTCGACCTGTACCAGGAGGGGAACCTGCGCCCCGGAACCGAGGAGATCGCCGAGCGGGCCGGGATCTCCCCCCGCTCCCTCTTCCGCTACTTCGAGGACACCGACGACCTGGCCGGCGAGGCCGTGACCCGCCAGCTGGCGCGCGCCCTCCCGCTGGTGCAGATCGGCATCGACGCCACCGCCCCGTTCGCCGACCGGGTGCAGGCCCTGGTCGAACAGCGCTTCCGGCTGTTCGGGGCCGTCGGTCAGGCCGCCCACGTGACCCGCCTGCGGGCGCCGTTCCAGCCGCGGCTGGCCGAGACCCTGGCCGAGTCCCGCCGGTTCCTGCGCAGCCAGCTCCAGGCGCTGTTCGGCCGCGAGCTCGAGGCGATGGGCGACCCTCGGGCCGAGTTGGCCCTGGCCGCGGCCGACGTACTCGCCACCTTCGAGTCCTACCAGCTGCTCACCTCCGCGCAGGGGCTCTCCGTCGCCGACGCGATGACGGTGGTGGGTCGGTCCCTCACCGTGCTGCTCTCGCCCGACGGGTCCTGATGGCCGCCCGACGGGGCAGCATGCGCCTCGACGTGCGCCTCGCCTGTCCACCCGATGCCGTCTGGTCCGTGGTCGGTTCACCCGGGCGGCTGCCCGAGTGGTGGGAGGGCATCGAGTCCTGCACCGTCGAGGGCGACCGGCGCACGATCCATACCCGGTCGGGTCTGCCCATGCCCGAGGAACTGCTCACCATCGACAGCGGGCTCCGGCGGTTCCAGTACCGGATCACCGCGCCGCTGTTCGTCGAGCACCTCAGCACGATCGACGTGCACGACCTCCACGACGGCACCTGTCTCACCGTCTACAGCGTCGACGCCGAGCCCGCCGTGCTGGCCCTGGTCATCAGCGGGGCGGCACGGGCCGCGCTCCTTCGGCTGCCCGCGCTGCTCGGCGTGGAGCTGGTCCCGTGAGCCTCCGATCCGCCCCGCCGATGCGGGACCGCCCGAAAGGAGCCCGCCGATGGGCCGGAAGATCCTCTTCGTCACCACCGACCAGCAGCGGTACGACACGCTCGGCTGCAACGGCGGCACGCTGTCGCGCACGCCGGTGATCGACGGGCTGGCGGCCCAGGGCGTCCGCTACGACCGGGCCCACCCCCAGTCGGTGGTGTGCATGCCGTCGCGGTCGACCGTCTTGACCGGCCAGCACCCGAGCACCCACGGCGTGTGGATGAACGGCGTCCCCCTGCCGGGAGACGCGCCCTCGGTGGCCGAGGTCCTGCGGCTGGCCGGCTATCGGACCGCACTGGTCGGCAAAGCGCACTTCGAGCCCTACTTCGACCCGTTCCTCCGGTTCGAGGAGAACCTGCTGTCGACCGAGGGCACCACGCCCCACGGGGGCTCCCGCCGTGGTTTCGAACACCTCGAGACGGCGGCCCACGGGGCCATGGGGCCGCTCCACTACAGCCGGTGGCTCCTCCGGGAGCATCCCGAGGCGCTCGCCATGTACTGCCGTGCCATCGATGACTCCCTCCAGGTCAGCGCGGCCGCAGGCGGGGACACCGGTGCCCCCCAGGTGAAGGTCAACCCGATCGAGCGCGGGATCTACCACACCGACTGGGTGGCCGACCGGACCATCGCCTGGCTCGACTCGGTCGACACCGAACAGGACTGGTTCTGCTGGATGAGCTTCCCCGACCCCCACCACCCGTGGGACCCACCGGAGTCGGAGGTCGGCCGGGTCGACTGGCGCGAGGTCCCCCTCCCGGCCGGCTACACCCAAGACCGGAGCACACGCGAGGCGGTCCTCGATGCCAAGCCGCGCCACTGGCGCGCCTGGTACGACGGGACGCTGGTCTCCAATTACGAGGCGCCGGCCGACTGGGTGCCGGCCACCCTCACCGCCGACCAGGTCCGCGAGGTGAACGCTCGCAACGCGGTGGAGGTGGAACTGATCGACGAAGCACTGGGCCGGGTGCTCGCCCGGATCGACGAGCGGGGATGGTCCGACGACGTGGACGTCGTGTGCACCTCCGACCACGGTGAGCTCCAGGGTGACTTCGGGCTGCTGTTCAAGGGCCCGTACCACGTGGACGCCCTCATGCGGCTCCCCCTCGTCTGGCGCCCGGCGCCGTCATCGCGGTCGGGTGCCACGGTCGGGGCATCGGTCGTGGGCCGACCGGTCGGCCTGGTGGACCTCGCCCCCACCTTCTGCGCCATCGCCGGTATCGAGCCCCCCGAGTGGATGCAGGGCAAGCCGCTCCCGGTCGACGACGTCGATGCCGGGGCCCGGGGCTTCGACAAGGTGCTGACCGAGTGGGACAGCGACCTGTTCGGCACCGACGTGCACCTGCGGACGATGATGCGGGACCGGTGGGTGGTGACCGCCTACCTGACCGGCACCAGCCACGACGGCACCGAAGGCGAGCTCTACGACCTCGTCGACGACCCGCTGCAGCAGGTGAACCGGTGGGACGACCCGGCAGCACGGCCCCTGCGCGACGACCTCGTCGCCGACCTGTGGGACTCCCAGCCCGAGGTCCGGGCCGACCGGCTCGCCCTCGAGGCGCCGGTGTGAGCCCGGACCCGGGACTCGCCGCCTACTGGCCCGGCCCGTGGCCGGCCGAGGACGGTGGCCCTCGCCGGCTCCAGGCCCCCGGGGACGGGGCCGCGCTCCCGGCAGTCGGGTTCGGCACCCCGGTCGACATCCGGACGCGGACCGATCCGGTGATCACCATGGCGGTGACCCGAGATCCCGGCGAGGTCTACCTGCTGCGGCACTCCCTGGGCGACGACGCCGTCTCGTTCGTCGAGCGCATCGACCCGGACGGCCTCGAGCCCCTGGACCGGTCGGCGGACCTTCCCGGTGGGGCCATGTGGCCGGGCGGCATCGCGGCGCACGCCAACGGCTCGCTGCACGTCGTGTTCGGCAACCACGCCCACCGGCTCGGACCGGACCTCGAGGTGCTCGCCTCCACCGAACTCCCCCGCGACCGTCCCTACAACGGCTTCGTCGTACTACCCGACGGGACCCTGGTGACCAAGGACTTCGCCGGCTCGCGTCCGACGGCGGTGGTGACCCCGGCGGAGCGCGAGCCGTGCGAGGTGGTCGCCCTCGACCCAGACTCGCTGGAGGTCCTCGACTCCTGTGTGCTGGCCGAGCCCTCCATCGCCCGACTGTCCGCGCTGGGCAGCACCGTCTACGTGGTGGGCGACACCAGCCTCATGCGGGTGCACTGGAGGGGCGGTGGGTGCGGATCCTTCGCTCCCGACGACGGGTTCCGGGCCACGTAGCGCTCGCTG
>JAKAZC010000113.1 GCA_021826655.1 Actinomycetes bacterium
CATCCCCCCGCATCCCCCCGCATCCCCCCGCATCCCCCCGTACCACGATGAGGACCACGGGATGCGGTGGGTCCACCTCCGGGCACCGACCATGCTCGGGGGTACCGCCGACGTCGGAACGGAAGGTTCCCGCGGCACCGGATGTCGATCCAGGGCGTGCACGCGTCCCGGTGGCCGTTGGCGATCACGGACACGTCTGCCACGGCCACACTGCTCGGGTCGTCGACCTTCCCGGCCACCAACGGCGCCCCGTGCGGACGGCACCGCGGACGTGCACGATCCACGGAGACGGCGCTGCCGCCACCTGCGTGGACCGACCGGGGCGACGTCATGCTGGCTAGGGTCCAGGACGTGCCCCTACGCCGTGCCACGGGAATCCGGCAGCGCCTCGCATTCGACCTCGAGACCACCGGCGTCGACCCGTTCCGGGACCTGCCCGTCTCCTATGCACTGGTACTCGACGGAGCCGGGTCCACGGAGGGATCGTCCGGGCCGGCGGTCGACGCCGGCCTGATCGATCCGGGGGTCCCGATCCCTCCCGAGTCGACCACCGTCCACCACATCACCGACGCCATGGTCGCCGGTGCCACAGACCTCGGGTCCGCGGTCGAACACGTGGCGGCCGCGCTCGTCGGCGTGTGGGCCACCGGCGGGGCGGTCGTAGGGATGAACGTCAGCTACGACCTCACGCTGCTGGACACCGCCCTCAGCCGCCTGGGGTTGGACCCGCTGGGGGTCCGTTCGCCCGGTCTCGGCCCCGTCTACGACGTACTCGTAATCGACCGGACCTTCGACCGCTACCGGAAGGGGAAGCGCCGGCTCGGCGACCTGTGCCGGCACTACGGTGTGACCCTCCACGAGGACGACGCCCATGACGCCACCGTCGACTGCATGGCGACCCTCGCCGTCCTCGACGCCATGCTCGATCGCTATCCGGAAGTGGACGAGCTCGCCGCCGATGTGGTGTCGGATCGGATGGGTGCCTGGTACCGGACGTGGCTCGGCGGGTTCTCGGACCACATGATGCGCAACGGTGGCCAGCCGATCGACGACGGCCAATTCGACTGGCCCATCCACCGGCCTCCTGCGGATCCGGCCGCCGGGTCGCCCGGGGCCGTGAGGGGGAGGCGATCCTGATCGGTCGCGATTCACAGGCGACGCCCACCCGGGACGCAGTCGGACGTGATGTGGGTGACCGAGGGTGGACTCGCCCCGGGAACGACCCGGGGTCACCGATCAGAGGAGTACCCCCATGTCCATCTCAGGAAGCCGACTGCGCCGAGTGCTGGTGAGCGGCGCCATCGTCGCCGGCGCCGGACTGGGCGCCGCTGGAGTGGCCTCGGCCGCGACCAGCTCGTCCTCCACCCCGGCCGCGTCGTCCTCGGGTTCCACGACCCCGTCGACCGGCTCGTCGTCCCCTGCCCCGACCGGCGCCACGGACCCGGCCACCGTGTCGCACGGTCCGGGTGAGACCCTGCTCACCGGCACCCAATTGGCGCAGGCCACCGCGGCAGCGAACGCGGCGGTGCCGGGAGCGACCATCATCCGGGCGGAGACGAACTCGTCCGGTGCCTCGCCCTACGAGGTGCACATGAAGAAGTCAGACGGAACCATCGTGACCGTGGAGCTCGACTCGAACTTCGGCGTCGTCGCCACGGTGTCCGGATTCTGTGCCGGACCGGCGGGCAGCCCTGCGCCGACCGGCACGTCCACGCCGGCGACGGCCAACGCCTGACGGCTGCTGCCGGCTCCCCCGCCGGCATCTCCCGCGTCGCCACATCCCTGCAGCCCGGCGCTCCGCCGACGCGGGGATGTGGCGCGTCGGTGGTGGTGTCCTCCCCTTCGCAGGCACCGAACCGTGCCCCTCGGCCCACGTTCGGCCCACCGGGAGTTCAGTAATCGACGACTGCAGATGGGAGCAGCCGTGGCCGGCGGCGCCGGTCCGATCCACACCGCTCGTCCCGAGGGAGTCGTATGTCGGGAAGCCTGGGAACGAGGAGAGATCGCTCCCGGCGCTCGATCCCTCGCCTCCGTCGCCGGTACCCCCATCGTCTGCGGTGCCGACCCGGTGGCCGGGTGGATCCCTGGTCGCGGTTCAGCGCGGCGCCACCGGCTGACGGATGGAGAACCGATGGCCGGTCACCGTTCCCGGGGTGAGGCGGACGACGTGCCCGGCACGCCCCGGGCCGCGTTCGGTGGGGGCCGCGTCGGGCGATTCGGGCCGGGCACGCCCCTGCAGCTGGACCATCCATCCGTGCGACGGGTCCACGTCGAACCGATCGACGGCGAAGGCCACCACGGTGCCGTCGATCGCCGACTCGGCCAGGCCGAGGCGGCCCAGGCCGAGGATCACCGACCCGTCGTCGACGGTGTAGCGGGCCGGCAGGATCGTCGGCAATGCACGGACGGACAGTGCCAGGCGACCGACACCGGCCTCGGCCAGCAACGCCCAGCACTCCGCGGAACTGAGGTCCCCATCGGATCGGTCCATGCGTGCACCGTAGGGAGCCGGCCCGCGACCTCCTAGGGCCGAACGTCCCAACCGCACCACGTGTGGAAGGGCGCCGACCGACGTCGACGCCCCCGGCGCCGGTGGACGCCGGGGGCGATCAGCCGGATCGGCGAACGTCCGCCGACCCTGCCCGGGGCCCACCTCCCGGACCGGCGGACACGGGGACGTCCCGGGGACCCGCCGGCTCGCCGCACACAGCGCACACCAGTTCCAGCGGTCAGCACGGCCCACTGGTCACGTCCCATCTCGGTCAGGTGGTAGTCGACCCGCGGCGGGTGGTCGGAGTAGGGGATCCGGCTCACCTTGCCGGTGCTGAGAGCGGCCGCCGTCTCGAGTCTGCACCCCCAGATGGTTCGCCGCCGCCATGACCGCCTGGTCGGGCGTGGCGTGCTGGCTGCTCGGCCCGCCGGTCTCGGTGCAGGTGGCGACCGACGGCCCCGGAGTCGCCGAGGAGGACGCTTCCGCCCCGCCCGCCCTAGGCGGGGGTCAACCGGTGACCCCACCGGCGGGCCCGGGACCGTGTGCGGGACCGAGGGGGTCAGACCGGTGGGACAGCCTCCCGCGTCGGTCAGGCGTGTACGAGGGACGGTGCGTCGGGGGTGCCCATCGGCCCGGCCAACTGCTGGAGGTTGCCCCGCTCGAACACCAGCCCGGACACGACGGCACCGACCACGAAGAAGCCCGACGACCACAGGAATGCCGTCGTGTAGCTGTGCAGGGCGGCGGTGGCGACGTTCGACGGGGTCGGCACCCTGCCGACCAGGAAGGCGGTGGCCGCCCCGGCTGCCAGCGTGTTGAGTAGCGCTGTGCCGATCGACCCGCCGACCTGCTGGCTGGTGTTGAGGGTGGCCGAGCCGACGCCGGCGTCGGCCGGACGTAGACCAAGGGTGCCGGTGCTGAACGAGGGGGCGAGGCTCAGTCCGAACCCGAGCCCGAGGAGGATCAGGTAGGGCAGGACATGGGTGGTGTACGAGCTGTGGAGGCCCACCCGGTGCAGGAGGAACATGGCCAGGGCGTCGAGTCCGAGCCCGACGGGCACGATGGTCTTCGGCCCGACCTTGGAGAGCAGCACCCGATTGGACACCTGGGCCGTCGAGGCGAGGGCGACGACCATCGGGAGGAAGGCGAAGCCGGTCTTCACCGGACTGAAGCCGAGCGTGCCCTGCAGGTAGTAGGTCAGGAAGAGGAAGACACCGAAGATCCCGATGCTGGCGAACAGCATGGCCAGGAGGGAGCCGCCACGGGTCCGGTTTCGGACGACACGAGGTGGGAGCAGGGGGAACCGGACCCGGGTCTCGAGGGCGGCGAAGGTGCCGAGGAGGGCCACCCCGACCGCCAGGAAGGCGATCGTGTACGGATCGGACCAGCTCGTCGTCTCCGCATGGGAGAGTCCGTAGACGATGCCGAAGAGCCCCGCCGTCACCAACAGGACGCCCGGGATGTCGAGCGGGTCCCGGTCGGCAGCCTTGTCGTTCCGCAGCCAGAGCAGCGCGCCGACGGTGGCGATGACGGCGAAGGCCAGGTTGACGAAGAGCGTCCACCGCCACGAGGCGTACGAGGTCAGGATCCCGCCGAGGAGGAGCCCGAGCGCGCCACCGGCGCCGGCGATCGCCCCGTAGATGGCGAACCCCTTGTTCCGTTCCGCCGGGTCGGCGAACGTGGTGGCGAGGAGGGCCAGGACCGAGGGGGCGAGGAGTGCGCCGAAGGCCCCCTGGACGGTGCGGGCGACCACCAGCATGGCGAATCCGGTCGAGGCGCCGCCGAGTGCCGAGGCGAAGGCGAAGCCGACGAGGCCGATGAGCAGGGCCCGCTTCCGGCCGATGATGTCGCCGATGCGGCCGCCCAGTAGCAGCAGGCTTCCGAAAGCGAGCGAGTAGGCGGTCACGACCCACTGGCGGTCGGCGTTGGAGAACTGGAGGTCGCGCTGGGCCGTGGGCAGGGCGATGTTGACGATGGTGTTGTCCAGGATCACCATCAGCTGGGCGACGCCGAGCACCGCCAGGATCCACCACCGCCGTGCGTGGTTCCGGTCCTTGTCGGACATCGTGACCTGGGGCAGGGTGTCGGTCATGGGGGCCTCCGTGGAGTTCGGGTCCGGCGAGCGACCCTCCCCCACGTGGGTCCGCCCCAGGTCCAACCGCCTCGGCGCCGTCGTATTCCCGACCCACCCTCCGCAGGGGTCGCAGGGGTCGCAGGGGTCACCGTCCGGGTCCGCGACCCCGTCGGCGCCAGGGCCCCGACGGCCGCGCCGTGTCGGGTCCGGCGGGCCGCGGGCCACTCCTCCGGCAGGCCGCCGGGCGCGGGGTTCAGCAGGTGACGGGAACGCGAACATATACTCGCCCTCAGACGGTCCGAGCAGGTTCGATGGGGGACGCGACGGATGTCCCGAATCGGGTGGCAACGAACGTCGTGTACGTCCCACCCCGGGGCATTCGGCTCGGGGTGGGCGGCGGTACCCGACCGGGTACCGCGACAGCGAGGCCGGAACTGACCGGCCGGAAATGGGGGAACTCCATGCGAATCACGAAGAGCCGGGCCCTTGTGCCCTTGCTGCTGGCGGGCGGGCTGCTCGCCGCCGCATGCGGTTCCAGCAGCTCGTCGTCCACCACGACGACGAGCTCGGGGAGTTCGTCGGGTAGTGGCACGGTTTCGGTCACGACGTTCAACAAGAACTTCACCACGATGGCGAACCTGAAGAGCGTCACCGCCGCCGGCAAGGGAAAGATCGCGGTGATCCTGCCGGACACGGTCTCCTCGGCCCGCTACACCGAGTTCGACGCCCCCTACCTGGCCAAGGCCTTCGCAGCGGCCGGCCTCAGCACCTCGGACACCATCATCCAGAATGCCCAGGGGAGTGACTCGACGCAGCTGACCGACGCCCAGTCCGACATCACGGCAGGTGCCAGCGTGCTCGTCGTCGACCCGCTCGACTCCGGCGTGGGCACCTCCATCGAGAGCTATGCCAAGGCCCACGGTGTGCCCGTCGTGGACTACGACCGCCTCGTGCTGGGCGGCAGTCGGCAGTACTACGTGAGCTTCGACAACGTGAAGGTCGGGACGCTCATCGGCCAGGGTATGGTCTCATGCGTGGCCGCCTGGAAGGTGAGCTCGCCGAAGCTGGCGGTCATGGTCGGCTCGCCGACGGACAACAACGCGACGCTGTTCGCACAGGGGTACAACGCCATCCTGAAGCCGTTGTTCGCCTCGGGTGCCTACAAGCTGCTCGCCTCCCCGGCCGGTACGTGGGATCCGCCCACCGCACTCACCGAGTTCCAGCAGGCCTACACGGCCAACCCGACGATGAATGCCGTGCTCGTCCCCAATGACGAGAACGCCGCGCCGATCATCTCGTACCTGAAGACCCTCAACATCCCGGCCAAGAAGTTCCCGGTCACAGGTCAGGACGCGACGCTGGTGGGCCTGCAGAACATCATCTCCGGCTACCAGTGCGGCACGGCCTACAAGCCGATCTACCTGGAGGCCCAGGCGGCCGCTGCCCTGGCGCTCTACATGCGTGCCGGGAAGGTCCCGCCCGCCGGCCTGGTCAACGGGACCGTCAAGGACACCACCGCCAACGTGAACGTGCCGTCGTCGCTGCTGCATCCCGAGTGGGTGACCCCCACCAACATGCAGGCGACGGTGATCAGCGACGGCTTCGTCCCTGCGTCGCAGCTGTGTGCGGGGGCCTACGCCGCCGACTGCACCACCTACGGCATCCACTGACCCGAGTGGATGCACGGAACGTGACCGGTCCTCCGCGCCGATGAGCGTCGTCGCGGAGGACCGGGCGACCGGTGGTGGCCCCGACGGGTCCGGCGGTAGCCCGTTACTGGGCCTGCGGGGCATCACCAAGCACTTCGGCGCGGTCCACGCGCTGAACCACGTCGACCTCGACGTCCCGGCCGGTCAGATCACCGCACTCGTCGGTGACAACGGCGCCGGCAAGTCGACGCTGATCAAGACGATCTCGGGGATCTGGGCGCCGTCGGGCGGTCAGATCACCTGGGACGGCTCGCCGGTGGACATTCGGACCCCCAAGGAGGCGGACCAGCTCGGGATCGCGACCGTGTACCAGGACCTCGCCCTGTGCGACAACCTGGACATCGTCCAGAACATGTTCCTCGGGCACGAGGCGCTCTCCCACAGGCTGCTCGACGAGACGCGGATGGAGCTCACGGCGAAGCAGACCCTGGCCGACCTGTCGGTGACCACGGTCCAGTCGGTGCGCCAGCTCGTGGGCTCGCTGTCCGGCGGTCAGCGCCAGTCGGTCGCGGTGGCCCGGGCCGTCATGCGCGACGCGCGGCTGGTCATCATGGACGAGCCCACGGCCGCGCTCGGGGTGTCCCAGACTGCGCAGGTACTCGAACTCATCAAGACACTGGGTGACCGTGGGATCGCCGTCATCGTCATCTCCCACAACCTCAACGACGTGTTCGAGGTCGCCGACCGAATCGCCGTGCTGTACCTTGGCCGGCTGGTGAGCAGCGGTCCCGTCGCCGAGTACGACCCGCAGCGGGCGGTCGAGTTGATCACGACCGGTCGCAGCGCCGACGATCCGCCCGACGGCCGCCCCGGCATCACCGACACGGAAGGCTGAGCGGATGGCACTCGACGAGGACCAGTCCGGACCGGCAAGCGCCCGCCCGCAGACGTCCGACGTACCGGGCACGGCCTCGGCCGAGTCCGATACCGACACCGTGCGCGATGTCTCCGTCGACGTGCCCGAGCTGGACGGCTCGCTCGGCACCTACGCCCGGGCCCTCGCCAAGAAGATCCGGAATGGCGAGAGCGGCGTACTGCCGGTGCTGGGTGGCCTGATCCTCCTGGTCATCATCTTCCAGGTCCAGGACTCGGTCTTCCTGTCGGCCGGGAACCTGGTCAACCTCATGGTTCAGGGCTCGGTATTCGTGCTCCTCGGCATGGCCGAGATCTGGGTCCTGGTGCTGGGAGAGATCGACCTGTCCGTCGGCTTCGTCGCGGGAGTCGGCGGCACCATTGCCGCGATCCTCTCGACGACGCACGGGCTCCCGTGGCCCGTGGCCATCCTCGGCGGCGTGGCCGCGACCGCCGCCATCGGTGCGCTCATGGGGACGATCGTCATCCGGTTGAAACTCCCATCGTTCATCGTGACCCTGGCGGGACTGCTCGGATGGGAAGGGGTCCTGTTGTACCTGGTCAATGCCAACGGGACGGGCGGGACGATCCGGATCACCGACCCCGTCCTGTTGGACCTGGCCAACGGGAACCTGAGCGTGGCCGCAGGATGGATCGTGATGATCGCCGCGGTGGTGGTCTTCGGTGGGATCACCTTCCTGCGGGACCGCCATCGTAGGGTCAGCGGCCTGGTGGCTCCACCGGTGGCCATCTCGATCCTCAAGTTCGCCGGCATGGCAGTCGCGGGCGTGGTCCTGGTGCTGGTGTGCAACACCAACCGGGGGGTCCTGATAGCGGTGCAGGGCGTGCCCTACGTGGTGCTCATCGTGCTCGGCTTCCTGGCCGTGTGGTCGTTCCTCCTCGGGCGCACCCGGTTCGGGCGGTACCTCTACGCCATCGGCAACAACGCCGAGGCGGCGCGTCGGGCCGGCATCAGCCTCGGTTGGAACAAGCTGTGGGCGTTCACCCTGACCGGGCTGACCTCGGGCGTCGCCGGCATCGTCTACGCCTCCCGGCTCGGTTCGATCTCGAACAACATCGACGGTGGCACGCTGGTCCTG
>JAKAZC010000114.1 GCA_021826655.1 Actinomycetes bacterium
CCCTCCGGGGCTGACTTACCGGCGACCCGCCGACCCACGATCCGGGACACCTTCCACCAAGACGCGTGACTTCATAAGAGCATGCCCTCGCTCAGCGATTGGCTCATGGTAACTGTTCAGGCCCCGGTGGGCAGCCAGGGGTGACCCTCGAACAGCTGGCGTAGTCCGGCGAGCACGTTGTAGTCCTGCTTGCGCAGGGTCGACAGGTAGCTGCGGATGGCACAGAAGTTCCTGGCGCCCTCGAGGGTGCGCCACGATCCGGAGATCTTCTGCTGAAGCTTCACCATGCGGATGTCTCGCTCCGCCTGGTTGTTGTCGAAGGGCACGTCGAAGTCGGTTGTGAACCGCAGCACGTCTGTGCGTTGGGTGTCGAGGCGGACGAGCAGGTTGAACGCCTTCTTCACGTAGCCCGATCGCTTGCCGACTTCGGGAGCCGGGTTGAGGCTGAACCCCTTCGCCACCAACTGTCCGTAGCGAACCCGGATCGAGTGGAGGGTTGCGGCATCGAGGTGGTCGCTTCCCTTGGTGCGGGCAGCTTCGACGGCGTGCTTCGCCTCGACCAACAACCCGGCCAGGTCGTTGGCCCATCCCTGGTCCCATCCGATGGCGACGGCCTTCAGCTCGCGGAGGTGGTGGGCGTTGCAGAGGGCATGGTCGATGTCGTAGTGGCGATAGGGCTTCCAGCCGTCGTGGACGGCGACACCGGTCATCGCACCAATCACCCCGAGGTCGTCCATGGCCAACCGGCCCCGCTTCGGGTGACAGTCGATCAAGGTGAGTCGGCCGGTCGAGGCCGAGTGGACCCAGTGCAGCTTCCCGACCGCCCGGCCCCCGGTCTCGTCGAAGTGCACGACTGGGGCGTCGTGGAGCAACGAGCGGGTGACATCGAGGAACGGCCCGGTGCCCTCTGCTGCCTCGGTGACCATCTGGGCCAGGGCCCCGACCGACACCGGAGCTTGGAGCACGTCAGAGAACAACTGGGCCATCCGGTCCATGGGCAGGTGCTGGTGGACCGCCAGGTAGGCGGCCAGGGCTCGGACGGAAGGTCCGTAACAGGCCGGGGCGATAGCTGTCCTCGGGAACTCCGCTTTGGTCGTGCATCCACACCGGCACCGCCGGCGTTCCGCTCTGTGCTCGGTGACAACGAGGCGGATCTCGGGCAGCTCGAACACCTGTCGACGTTCGGCGTCGACGACCTCGGCATCTTCCAGGCCAGATCCGCACGACGAGCACGATGGCGGTGCGTGGTGGATCACGTGGTCGGGATCGGCTACCTGGGCCAGGTGCTTGCCCGGCGCTCCGGGCTGCTTGCCCTGCTTGCGGGCCGCTGCCCGACGCTCGGCACGCGATGGCGACGGTGGCTTGGAGAATCCTTCGGTCGATGGCGGCATGGACGAGTTGCGGGGATTGCGGCCGACACGTTCACGAAGATCGGCCACCTCAGCCCGCAGCGCAGCGATCTCCGCCGACTGCGTCGTCACCACGCCCTGCAACTGACTGACCAGTGCGACCAGCTGGTCGTAGGTCGGAGCGTCAGAGGAAGAATCGCGGGTCGGAATTCCCCACGGTACGCGCGTCGATAGCGGAGGTGGTGGACGCGACCGTCAAGGGGCCTGAACAGTTACCCTTCCGGGAGGTCGGGCGCCTGCCCCAGCAGCACGGTCCGGACCCCCCGGCCCCGCCGGACCACCCCGGTATCGGGCTCGAGGCGCCCGGCGAGCACCCGCAGCAGCGTCGACTTGCCGGTCCCGTTGATCCCGACCACGCCGAGGCGGTCACCGGTGGAGACGGTGACGGCGACATCGGCGAACAGGGCCCGGTCGGCCATGGTGACGCCGACGCCCTGCAGGTCGACGAGCACGCTCACGCCCACCACGGTACTGCCGACCCGACCCGACCCGACCCGAGCCGACCCCGGTCACCGGGTGACGGTCGTACCCACCGTCCCGTCGAGCAGCTCGGCTGCGTCGGCGAGCCTGCCGATCACGGCCCTCCGGCCGGTCGCCTCCACGAACCGGCAGGCGGCGTCCACCTTGGGGCCCATCGACCCGGGTGGGAAGCTCACGGCGCGGAGCGCGGCCGCGGTGGTCCCCCCGATCGGTCGGGCGTCCGGCGTGCCGAACCCGATCTCGACACCGGGCACGTCGGTGAGGATCATCAGGACGTCCGCGCCGAGGTCCCGGGCGAGCATCGCCGCGCCCAGATCCTTGTCGATCACCGCCTCGACGCCGCGGAGCCGACCGTCGTCGCCGCGGACCACCGGGATGCCGCCACCTCCTGCGCAGACCACGACATCGCAGTCACCCAGCAGCATCCGGATCGTCGCCAGTTCGACCATGGCCCGGGGCTCGGGAGAGGGAACGACACGTCGCCAGGCGTCCCCGTCGGGCCGCACCTGCCACCCGCGCTCGGTGGCGAGTCCGCGGGCCACCTGCTCGGTGTAGACCGGCCCGACGAACTTGGTCGGGTTTCCGAACGCGGGATCGCCCTCGGCCACCTCGGTCTGGCAGACGAGACTGACCACGGTCCGACCGGGCAGGGCGTTCTCCAGTGCCTGCAGGAAGAAGTAGCCGATCATCCCTTGGGACTCCGCCCCCAGGACGTCCAGGGGATAGGGACCGGGGAGGTCGGGATCCAGTGCGCTCTCGTTGGCCAGGAGCCCCACCTGGGGCCCATTCCCATGGGTGATCACCAGCTCGTGTTCGGCGGCCAGGGGGGCCAGCGCGTCGACGGCGGCACCCACGTGTCCCTCCTGGATCCGGGCCAGCGGCACCTCGCCGCGTTCGAGCAGTGCGTTGCCGCCCACCGCCACCACGAGGCGCACGTCAGTCGCCGAGGCTGGCGACCATCGCCGCCTTGATGGTGTGGAGGCGGTTCTCCGCCTGGTCGAAGACGATGGAGGCGGGCGACTCGAACACCTCGTCGGTGACCTCGAGCGCGTCGATCCCGTAGGCGTCCCGCAGCCGTTGGCCCAGGACGGTGTCGACGTCGTGGAGTGCGGGCAGGCAGTGCATGAACTTGACGTCAGGGTTGCCGGTCATGGCCATCGCCGATTCGGTGACCTGGAAGGGCAGCAGTTGCTCGATCCTCGGTCCCCAGTCCGCCGCAGGCTCACCCATGGACACCCAGACATCGGTGTAGAGGAAGTCGGCGCCCTCCACGCCACCGAGGACGTCGGCGCAGATGTGGATCCGGGCGCCGGACTCGGCGGCGAGTGCCGTGGCGATGGACCGGACGTCGGCGAACGGCCAGAGGTCCTCGGGGGCTGCGATCCGCACGTCCATGCCGAGCAGGGCACCGGTGACCAGGAGCGAATTGGCCGTGTTGTTCCGGGCATCCCCCAGGTAGCAGAGTCCGATCCGACCGAGCGGCTTGTCCGAGTGGTCCCGCATGGTCAGGATGTCGGCCAGCATCTGGGTGGGGTGCCACTCGTCGGTCAGGCCGTTCCACACCGGTACACCCGCGTAGTGTGCCAGGACCTCGACGGACTCCTGCGCGAACCCGCGGAACTCGATGCCGTCGTACATGCGCCCGAGGACCCGGGCCGTGTCCCTGATCGACTCGCCCTCGCCGATGTGGCTCCCCTCGGGGCCCAGGTAGGTGACATGGGCCCCCTGGTCGTAGGCGCCGACTTCGAAAGCGGCGCGCGTCCTGGTCGAGGCCTTCTCGAAGATGAGCGCGATGTTGCGGCCGGCCATCCGGTGGCGTTCGGTGCCCGAACGCTTCTCGGCACGGAGCACGGCGGCCAGATCGATCAGCGACAGGAACTCGTCCGAGGTGAGGTCGGTCACCTTGCACAGGCTGCGGCCCCGGAGGTGTCCGGCGTCGACGGCGTCGGTGGAGATCGTCGCCATCATGCCGCATCCCGCACGATCGGGCAGGTCATGCACCGGGGGCCGCCCCGGCCGCGGCCGAGTTCGCTGCCGCCGATGTCGACGACCTCGATGCCGTGCTTGCGGAGCATGGTGTTGGTGGCGACGTTGCGCTCGTAGCCCATGACCACACCGGGGGACACGGCCAGGTAGTTGGTGCCGTCGTCCCACTGTTCCCGCTCGGCCGCCCGGATGTCCTCGTCGGTGGTCAGCACGGTGATCGCCTCGACCTCGAGGATCCCGGCCAGGGTGTCCCACAGACTGTGGTTCCGGGAGACGGAGATTCCGTCCGGCTCGTCACTGGCCGTGAGGGTCCAGCTCCGCAGGTGCCGGTCGAAGTACGGGTAGAGCACGAATGTGGCCACATCCACCATGGACATCACCGTGTCGAGGTGCATGAAGGCGTGGCTGTGGGGGAGCTCGATGGCCACCACCTTCGTCGCCTGGTGGGTCGCGAACAGCGCCCGGGCCACCGACTCCACGGCCATGGGCGAGGTCCGCTCACCCATGCCGATCAGGACGGCGCCGTGGCCGATGACGTGGACGTCACCGCCCTCGATGTGTGCCGGTTGGTAGTCGTGGTCGCCGCCGCCGTAGTAGGTCTCGAACTGCGCTCCGGTGAAGGTGGGGTGGTGCTGGTAGATGGCCCGGGTGTGCAGCGACTCGCGGCGACGGGCCGGCATGGCCATCGGGTTGATCGTCACCCCTCCGTAGATCCAACACGAGTTGTCCCGCTGGAAGAGGTGGTTGGGCAGCGGCGACAGGATGAAGTCGTCGGCGGCGAGCATGTTCCACTTGAGGCTGTGGGCCCGCATCGGAAGGAGGTCGGCCTTCAGGATGCCGCCGATGAGATACTGCGAGAGTTCCGTCCCGTTCAGGTCCTCGAGCAGACGGCGCACCGGGCCGACCAGCGACGGGCCGAGGTTCTCCGGGGTGCACATCCGGTCGAGGACGAAGGCGCGCCCGTCGGGCAGCTCGAGGGTCTCGGCCAGGAGGCGGCCGTAGTAGTGCACGGTCACGCCCTTGTCGCGCAGTGCCTCGGCGAAGCCGTCGTGCTCCTCCTTGGCCTTCGACGCCCACATGACGTCGTCGAAGAGCAGTCCTTCGATGTTGTCGGGGGTGAGCCGGGACAGCTCGAGCCCGGGACGGTGGACGATGGCCTCGCGGAGCCGGCCGATTTCGGACTCGACGTTGAAGGACATGGTTGGTGCTCCTCTGGGGGGATACGGATGGGACGGGGATCCGTCCGGGGTCATGGGACGGACAGGGACGGGACGGACAGGACTCAGGTGGCCGGGACGGCGTCGGCCGGGACGGTCGCCTCGTCCAGCTCGTCGTCCGGCTCGGCGGCTTCGCCCAGACCCTGACGGCGGGCGTTGAGGAAGGCGTAGAGGATCAGCCCGGCGAGAATGACGACCAAGGCCTGGTAGACGACCTGATAGCCCGAGGCGAACGTCACCCACATGGAGAACAGCACACTGGCACCGGCCACGCACAGGTCGCGGGCCAGCTGCCAGCCCTGGACCTTCCGGCGCCGGGACACCAGGAAGGTGAGCTGGGCGATGGCCGACATGAAGTACGGGATCGCCACGGTCACCACCGTCAGGTCGACCAGGTAGGTGAAGACCGTCAGCCCGGCACTCGTGTTGTACCGCCACAGCATGAGCAGCGACGGGAGCGCGGTGCCCACCAGGATCCCGAACCACGCGGTGCCCTTGCGGTCCGTCCAGGCGAAGGGTCGGGGGAACAGGTCGTCCTGGGCGATCGCCCGCGACGTCTCGGTGACGATCAGGGTCCAACCGTTGAGTGCGCCGATGCCCGAGACGACGGCCACCGCGGCGATGAACTTCCCGGCCCAGGAACTGTGGGGGAACATCGAGTCGAAGGCGTTGACGAAGGGCGAACCGGTGCCCACCAGGGTGTGGTGGGCCACCAGTCCCATGACCACTGCGGTGACCAGCACGTAGAGGACGGCACTGAGGGCGGTCCCCAGGAGCGACGCGCGCCCCACGTTGACCCGGGGGTTGGTCACCCGCCTGGCCGTCACGGCCGCGGCCTCTACGCCGATGAAGGAGAAGAGCGCCACGCCTGCGGCGATGCCGATGCCGCTGTACAGGCTGCCACCTGACGAGTTGAACGGCCCGAAGTGGGCCGAAGTGACGAAGAACCAGCCCACGACACCCACGAACAGCAGTGGCAGGAACTTGAGCACGACGGTGATGTTCTGGAACCAGGCCATCTGGCGGACGCCGGCCAGATTGATGATGGCCGGCGTCCACAGGCCGACCATGGCGATGCCCCAGTTGGCCATGCCGGCCGGATGGGCCCAGCCGAACAGGGCATCGACGTAGAAGACCCACGAGGAGACGATGGCGGCATTGCCGGCCCACGACTGGATCCAGTAGCACCAGCCGACCAGGTAGCCGGCGAAGTCGCCGAACTCGTGGCGGCTGTAGGCGTAGAGTCCGCCGTCGCTGTTGGGGATGCGCCGTGTGAGCTGACCGAACAGGACGGCGAGCAGCATGGCGCCCACGGCGATCACGCCCAGCACGACGATCCCCATGGTGCCCGCCCCGGCGATGACCGCCGGCATGGTGAACACCCCGGTGCCCACGATGCTTCCGATGACGAGGCCGGTGGCCGACGTCAACCCCATGGCATGCGCCTTCTGCTGATTGCGCGGTGAGAGCGGTGGCTCCGCTGGGTGCGCTTCGTCGGAATCGGGTGGGTCGACCAGCAGCGTCATCGGAACTCCTCGCCTGTCGTCGGCCTCCACGGCGGAGGCTCCGCTCCGTCAGTGTGGACGGGGCACGACGAGGGCGACAGGGTCCAATGGCCCATCGACCCGCTCAGGCGTTGTCGGCCGGTGGGTTGAGCTCGGCTTCGAGGACGACCGGGGCCATGACGAAGGTGGCGCGCTCCTCGGCGCTCAGCTGCCGGAGCGCCCGCCCGAGGGGTGCGGTCGCCCCGTCCAGCCAGGTGTCGACCACACGTTCCTGACCGGATGGGATCCGCACGACCGTCCGCTCGTCCTCGCGGGCCTGGGCCAGCACCGAGCCGTGCCGCGGCCCGAGTGCCATGCCGTGCCGGTCGACCGGCTCGACAGCCCGCCGGCGCATCCCGCCCAAGCCACGCGCGAGCAGCTCGACCAACCGTCGCATTCCGTCGTGGACGGTGCACTCGCGGTCCGACGGGTCGTCGGTTCCGCACGCGTCGGTGGCCGCAGCCGTGTCGCCGGCGGGCGGTGGGCCCCGTCGTCGTCCTGGTGCCGCCGCCCGTCCTCCATCGGCCCAGTGTGGCCAGCGGGACGAGATCCAATGGTTGGACGAACCAAACTATTTCGCCAACATCCACCTCGAGGGGCCGGTCGCGACGGGTACCCGCCGGGACGCGTGACGATCGAGGAGCCGTGCCATGACCACCGCCCAGCTGGAGACCACCGACCTGTCGGCCTACGCCGGCACGTGGGCGCTCGAGCCGACCGGCCCGTCGGTCGGGTTCGTCACCGAGGCCATGTGGGTGCTCACGGTCGGCCGGACGATGCGGGCCGTCGACGGGACCGTCACGGTCGGGACGGACGGCGCGCTGTCCGTGAGCGTGGTGTTCGACGCGGCAACGACAGACACGAAGAACAGGAAGCGGGACGCCCACCTCAAGACCGAGGACTGCTTCGAGATCCAGAAGTACCCGACCATCACCTTCGCCGTCACCGCTGCGCCGCCGCTTCCCACCGGCCAGGTGGAGCTGACCGGGGACCTGACCATCCACGGCCGGTCCCGGCCGGTCACCGTGCTGGCCGACGTGTCCGCAACGGAGGAGCGGGCGACCTTCACGGCCGGGTTCGACATCGACCGGAGTGCGTGGGGTATCACGTGGTCGAAGACGGGTGCGGGTCTGTCCGACCACATGACGGTCACCGCGGCCTTCACCCGGTCCTGACGCACCGTTTCCGGGGTGGGCGCTCCGGGTACCATCGGGACGGTGAACGACGTGTCGGCCGGAGGGTGACTCCCGTCTCGGGGACTCCCGTCGTAGGAACCACGGGAGGTGGGGGAGGATGACCTACCCGGGCCTGATCGCGCGGAACCTGTGGTCGAAGAAGGCCCGCTCGGTCGGCATGGCCTTCGCCGTGGCCATCGCCGTCATGACCGTCGTGGCCCTGGCGGTCACGAGCAGCGGTCTCGAGCAGTCGGCCGCCGCGATCATCTCGGTGGGCAAGGCGGACTTCACGGTCACCCAGAAGGGCACCTCGGACATCCTGTCGAGCACCATCGACGCACAGGAGTTGGCCCGGATCCAGCAAACCCCCGGCGTGGCCAGTGTCGTGGGCGTACTGGTCGAGACGGAG
>JAKAZC010000115.1 GCA_021826655.1 Actinomycetes bacterium
ACGCCGCTGGCGCCGGCGTGGACGAGCACGGTCTCGCCAGGCTGCAGCCGCCCGAACTCGAACAGGCAGTCGTCGGCCGTCCCGAAGGGGACGGGCACGCACGCGGCCACCTCGGTCGCCATGCCGTCGGGGATCCTCCAGCAGAACGGCCGACCGGTCACCCGAAGCTCGGCGTGCGACCCGTCCACTCCCACGGTGACCACGCGGTCGCCAAGGGTCAGGTCGTCGACACCCGTTCCGACCTCGAGCACCTCGCCGGCGCACTGGTACCCGACGACGTGCGGCACCGAGGTGAGCTCGCCGCCCAGTCGGTTGAGCGTGTCACCGCCCTCGATGCTGACCGCGTCGACCCGGATGAGGACGTCACCGGTCCCGCACACGGGATCGGGCACCTCCTCGTAACGGAACACGTCCGGTCCGCCCGTCTCGTAGTACACCGCAGCCTTCATGCTCCTCCTCCGGTACGCTGCACGCCACACTAGGCAGTCACGTGTGGACGGGTGACGGGGGTCACGTGTGGATGGGTGACGGGGGTCACGTGTGGACAGGTGACGGGGGTCACGTGTGGACGGGTGACGGGGGTCACGTCGGGCCCCGCTCAACACCGTTCAAGTTGGTGTCGACCGGCGCCGATACGCGTCGGGATGAGTTCCCGACCACCGCTCGAACCCCCCGGGCCCGAAACGGCACCCCCCGCGATCGCCGTGGACGAACGATCGGCGCTGGGGCGCGCGCTCCAGTCCCGAGCCGACGCCATCGGCAACCAGGTGGCAGCGCGGTTCCCGGAGTTCCTCCGGGACGAGGCGTTCGCATCGTCCCGACTGGCCACCGATCTCATCGGACGGTGGCTGTGCACCGACCGGGCGGCCACGCCCGAGGAGGAGGTCGTCCTCTCCCGGCAGGGCCAGCAGGTGGTGCTGATGGAAGCCGACCTGGCCATGGCGGTCAAGGGCTACCTGCACTGGCGGGACCTGTGCACGGCCGCGATCATCGAGGACGCGGCCCGGCTCGGCGTGACCGCCGAACTGGTCGAGCTGGCGTCCATGGTCGTAGGTCTCAGCTGTGACGGTGGCCTGGTCCGCACCGTGCGGGCATTCGACGAGACGCGCAGCATCCTGCAGGACCGCCTGCGCAAGGAGCAGGCGAACCTGTCCCACCAGGCCCTGCACGACGACCTGACCGGACTGCCGAACCGGACCCTGCTCGCCGACCGGCTCCACCGGGCAGCGCGGAGTGCGACCCGCTCGGGCACCGAACCGATGCTCCTGTTCCTCGACCTCGACAACTTCAAGGCCATCAACGACCGGTTCGGGCACTCGGCAGGGGACAGCCTCCTGATGACCGTGTCCGAACGGCTCCTCTCGCTCGTCCGCGCGTCGGACACCGTGGCCCGGCTGGGTGGGGACGAGTTCGTCATCCTGGCCGAGGAACTGGAGGAGCCGATGGCGGCCGCCCAGTCGCTCGCCGAGCGCATCCATCAGACGATGCGGGCCCCGGTGCGGGTGGGCGACCGAGAGCTGCACACGTCGGTGAGCATCGGCATCACCACGGTGGCCCCCGACGTCGACCCCGACGAGTGCCTCTCCCAGGCCGATGCCGCCATGTACCGGGCGAAGCGCAGCGGACCCGCGCACTTCGAGATCTACGACGCTGCGATCGGGGACGACACCCGACGGGAGAGCCTCGTGGCCGACGAACTGCGGGTGGCCCTCGCCAAGGGTGAGCTCACGCTCGACTACCAGCCGATCTTCCGGATGGCCGACGGTCGTCCCTCCGACGTCGCCGGCGTGGAGGCGCTCCTACGGTGGGCGCATCCCGACCTGGGGAACGTCGCGCCCGACGAGTTCGTACCGCTCCTCGAGCAGAGCCGCCAGATCGTGGCAGTCGGTCGATGGGTCCTCGAGGAGTCCACCTCCCAGTGCCGTGACTGGCAGCACCACGGCTTCCCGGGCCTCACCCTGTCGGTCAACGTGTCCGCGCGCCAGCTCCAGGACCCGGGCTTCTACGACGACGTCCAGGACGCCCTGGACGCCTCGGGGCTGGACCCCGACGACCTCGTGCTCGAGGTGACCGAGTCGGTGCTCGTGGTCGACATCCACCAGATCGGCACCATGATGGAGCGCGTGCGCGAACTCGGTGCGCACCTCGCACTCGACGACTTCGGCACCGGCTACTCGTCACTGCTCTACCTGCAGGGCCTGCCGATCGACCGGCTCAAGATCGACCGGTGTTTCGTGTCGGGACTGAACGCCGCCGACCACGACGCCACCATCATCCGGACCGTGGTCGACCTCGCCCACGACCTCGGGATCACCGTGGTGGCCGAAGGCGTCGAGACGGTGGCCGAGCTCCTGGGTGTCGGTGCACTCGGGTGCGACGAGGCCCAGGGATTCCTGCTCGGCCGCCCCGCCGCGGCCCATCTGCAGGCGCTCGCGCGTACGGCCCTGGTGCCGAGCCTGTCGCTCTGACGCCCCCGGGGGACCGGATCAAGCCGCCAGGCGGGCGAACGACTTCCGCTGGGCGGCGTACAGGTGGGGGAACTCGGCTGCCAATTCGTCGTAGATGGCGACGGACTCGGGGTCGGGCAGGTGGGTGGCGGCCACCGGAACCAGTCGGCGTACCTCCTCGGGGGTCACGGCGCCGAGCGCGAGGCCGGCGATCAGCGCCGCGCCGCGCAGGTTGGCGAGGATCGGTTCCTCCACCTGTTCGACCGGCCGTCCGAGGACGTCCGCATAGATCGAGCACCACAGCGGCGAGGAGGCGCCGCCGCCGACGGCCCGGACGGTGCCGAGCGGTTGCCCCACGAACCGCTCGACGGCACGGGCCAGCCACCGTGAGTTGAGCGCCACCCCCTCCAGCACGGAGCGGACGAGCTCGGCCCGCGTGGTCCTGAGGGACAGGTTGTGGAAGCCTCCCCGCGCCTGCCGGTCGTCGATGGGCGAGCGCTCGCCGGCCAGCCAAGGGGTGAACAGCAGCCGGCCGCTACCCGGCGGGGCGGAGGCCGCCAGCGCGGTGAGCTCGTCGAAGGTGGTCTGTCGGACGGGGTCGTCGCCGTCGAGGCAGTCCCGGAGCCACTCGAGTGCCCGGCCCCCGGACTCCTGGTTGTTGGCGACCAGGCGGAGACCCGGCAGTACGCCGGGCACGGTCGCCACCTGGCGTACGGCGTCGGTCTTCTTCCGGGGGAACGGGCAGCTGATCCAACTGGTCGTCGAGATGGCGATGTGGGCCTGGAGCGGCAGCACCGCTCCGGCGCCGACGGCGGCCGAGTGGAGGTCGGGGGTCCCCGCCACGACGACGACGCCATCGGGCAGGCCGAGCTCGGCGGCCACGTCCGCCCGCACCGTGCCCACCACGCCCGCCGTCGGCCCGATCGGCGGCAGCTTGGCCGGCGGCACCCCGCTGGCCGTCACCAGGGCCGGGTCGTACCCGAGCGGATCGGGGGTGCGGTTGTCGGTCAGCCACGCCCCGGCCATGGATGCGGCGGTGGCCGACGCGGCACCGGTGAACCGCATCGACAGGTAGTCGACGGGTTCCAGGTACCAGCGTGCGGCCCGGGCGACGTCCGGCTCGTCGCGCTCGAGATGCAGGATGTGCCCGATCGGGTCCGCGCCGGACGTCGACGGGGCGCCGCCACTGTGGCGGATCCACCGGAGTGCGGCGGTCGGGGCGTACCCGGCGACCGGGCCGCCGATCACGGACCGGGCGTGGGGCGCGCCGCGGGTGTCCGACCACAGCTGGCACGGGCCGACGGGGACACCGGCGGGGTCGACGGGCACGGTGCTCGCCCACTGGCCGGTGCACGACACGGCGACCACCCGACCGGGGTCGACCGCGCCCGAGGCCAGGCCACGGCCGGCGGCGTCACGGACGAGGTCCCACCACAGCGCCGCGTCCTGCGTCGCCTCGCCGCCTGGTCCGACACGGGTGGGGACCGTTCGGTGCTCGTGCCAGGCCACGATCCCCGTCAGCGAGACGAGGCCCACCTTGGGGCCGCCGGTGCCGAGGTCCACGGCCAGGACCCAACGGTCGTCGCGCGGCCCGCCCGTGGAGCGGACGGCCCGCTCAGGCATCGCCCGGGATCGACTGCTGCGCGTCCATCATCTCACCCATCATCAGGCGGATGAACTCGTCGGCCTCGTCGGTCATCCCCCCGGCGACCCCGCCGTAGACGGCGCCCGACCGAGGTGCCCCGGTCTGGGCCGTCGCGTAGGCCACGGCGTCGGCCAGGTCCGCGGCGAACGCCTCGGCCACCCCGGGCCGCGTCTGGGGGCGGGTGACCGCCATGTGGAGCGCGTTGGGGTACTGCTGGCCGTTGAGGCGCCAGCCGCGTTCACGCATGGCGTCGTTGACGTGGTAGATGTCGAAGGTGTCGGAGGTGAAGCTGAACAGGAACGAGGGATCGCCCAGGATGCGCAGTTCCGGGTGGCTGCGGACCGCGGCCTGCATGGTGTCCGACGTGGCGAAGATCTGCGCCGCGTAGCCGCGGTAGCCCGCCCGCCCGAGCTGGATCATCGACGCCCAGGTGGCGGCCAGGAGTCCGCCCGAGCGCGATCCGTCCATGCCCGGCGAGCAGTACTTGCCGCCGGACCATTCCGTGTTGAAGAAGTACTGGGCGTTGCGGAGGGCCTTGTCGCGGAACGAGAGGACCGACGTACCCTTCAGTGCGTAGCCGTACTTGTGGGTGTCGGCCGAGATCGAGGTCACCCCCGGCACGCGGAAGTCGAACCGGGGGACGTCGTACCCGAGCTCCTGGCCGAAGGGCAGGATCCACCCCCCGAGGCAACCGTCGACATGGAGGCCGATCCCGCGGTCGAGGGCGATGTCGGACAGCGCCTCGATGGGGTCGACCGTACCGTACCCGTAGTTGCATGCCGACCCGATGAGGGCGATCGTACGGTCGTCGACGGTCCCGGCCACCCAGTCGGTGTCGACGCGGGTGGTGACCGGGTCGACGGGGGCGATCCGAAGCTCGATACCGAAGAGGTGGCAGGCCTTGTCGAACGCCGGGTGGGCGGTCTCCGGCTTGATCACGTTCGGCAGGGACACGCCCCGGGTGGCCGCCGCGTGATCGCGGTAGGCCAGCAACGCATGGCAGATGCTCCCGGTGCCCCCTGATGTCACGAGGCCGACCGGTTCGGCGCCGGTGACCGCTTCGGCGTGCATCAGATCGAGGGTCATGGCGATGATCTCGGCCTCGAAGCGGGTGGCGGAGGGGCACATGTCCCGCTGGAGCACGTTGACGTGCGAGAACAAGGCGAACGCCTCGTTCAGGAAGTCGTAGTGGTCGTGGTCCCCGCAGTACATGGTGCCCGAGCACCGGCCCGACTCCCACGAACGGTCCTCCTCGGCGGCCATGGAGCGCAACGCCCCGAGTACCTCGGCCCGGGGCGTCCCCTGGTCCGGCAGCGTGCGGTGGACGGGGATGCGCTCGGCGTAGGGGAACGGGCTCATCGGACGACTCCTCGTGCGGGGGTTCGGAACGGCGGTGGGGCCGTCCCGGGCACGGTACAGCCTCGCCGCGCCATGAGCGGCGGCGGGGTCGGGTGGTCGGTCGCACCCCGTGCAACCAGGCAGGATGATCCGCCGGGGAGGAGGGTCCGGTGCACGTTGCCCACGGCCGGTGCCGATACCGAGGGGTGCAGCGGCGACCGGTGGGGGACCGGGGAGACCCGGTGGACCAGGGTGGGTCGGGCCGCGTGCGTTCCGGGCGGATCGGCTCGGTCGCCCTGGTGATGTGCGGGGCACCGGTTGTCCTGTCCCCCCTGATGGTTTCCGAGGCGGGGTCGACGCCGCCGCCCGGCTCGTCGGGGTGGTGACGGCGGCCGTCGGGGTCGCCTCCTGGTGGAGCCCGTCGGACCGGCTCGGACGGTGGGCCGTGCTCGCAGTGGCTCCCGTAGCCATCGCCTCCGCCGTCCTGGCCTGCGTGTACGCCGGCGGCAACGGTGTCACCTACCCGATCACCTTCGTCCTGGTGTCCGCGATGGTCGGCCCGACCCTCCCGCGCCGGACGGTCGTGCGCCGGTCCCCCTGTGCTGACCCTGGCCCGCGAGGCGCCGAACGGCATCGCCAAGCTCGGACTCGACGCCCGGGCCCCGAGGCGAACCGCGCCTACGCCGAGATCCACGGCTACCGGCGCGACGAGATGGCGGGGATGCCGCCGGAGGAATTCGTGCATCCCGACGACACGGCCGTCATCCGGGCGAACGTCGACGGGTTGATGGCCGGCACGCGGCGCTCATGTTGCTCGGCCTCGACGGGTTACAGTTGAGCAACGACGGCATCGGACACGATGTCGGGGCCGGTCGCTCCAGCGGCCCGGCCAGCGGCTGAGCCATGCGTTGCGTCCGGAGGACATCCTCGCCCATCGGAATTCATCGACCGGGCCGAGGAGTGCGGACTCGTCGTCGATCTCGGCGCCCGGGTGGTGCGCGAGCCCTGCCGGCAGGGCGGCTCCTGGTTGGCGGCCCGCGCGGCCGACGGGAGGACCACCGTTCCGCCGACGACGTCTGTCGACATCTCGCCCGACCAACTGAGCGAGCCCGGGTCCTGCGGGCCCGTGGCGTCGGTGCTCGAGGAGACCGGGTACCCGGCGGACCGCCTGTGGCTCGAGATCACCGAGGGTATCGAGCGGCCGGGGCCGGCGAGGGAACTCGCCGCCCGGGGTCGCCACCTCGCCCGGGTCCGAGGGTCGCACCGGTCGTCCGCCGCCCCGTCCCGGTGGGTGGTGACATCATGGGGCCCCACGGGTCCCCCCGACCCGCCGGGCCGCGACATCCGTCGCATGCCGGGCGGCCGCCCGGGCCCCGTCCGTCGACGGATCGAAGTGGAGTCGGATGCCCAGGCCGCACCCTGCCCGGTGGTGACCACGTCATGACCCGAGCACGCCCGTGGCGACGCGCCTCCCGGGTCGGCACCGCAGCCGTCGCCGTCCTCGTCCTGCTCGTGGCCACCGCAGGTCCGGCGAGCGCGCACGCCCGACTGGTCACGACCGACCCGCCGGTGTCCTCGGTCCTGCTGGTGTCACCGGCCGAGGTCGTGCTGCACTTCGACGACGTGGTGGCCGTGGACGGAGGATCGCTCCGGGTCTTCGGGCCCGACGGGGCGCGGGTCGACGACGGGGACGTCCACCACCCCGGCGGTGACAGCCGTGCCGTGGCGGTCGGGCTGCCCCGCAACCTCGGATCGGGTTCCTACGTGGTGGCGTGGCGGGTGATCTCGGCCGACGGCCACCCGGTGCACGGCGCCTACGTGTTCTCGATCGGTTCCGACCGGGGCGCGGTCCGGGCCGCGGTGGTCGCCGGTGCACTGGCCACCGAGTCCGGCAGCCCCGGCGTCGGGGCGCTCGCCGGCATCCTCCGGTGGGCGGCCTTCACCGGACTCCTGATCCTCGTGGGCCTGGCCGTGGTGGTCGCCTCGGTCTGGCCGTGCGGCGCCTGCACGCCGAGGGTGCGGCGGATCCTGTGGGTGGCATGGTGCGTGGTGGTCGCCGCCTCCCTGTCGGGCATCGCCGTGGAAGGGGTGTACGCGGCACTGCTCCCGCTGGGCGACGTGTTCCGCGCGTCGCTCGTGGGGGAGGTGCTCCGGACCAGGTTCGGACGGGCCGAGGTAGCGCGCCTGGCGCTGCTCGTGGCGTTCGTGCCCGTGCTGGTCGGTCTCCGGGACCGCCCCGGCCGCGCCCGTCCCGGCCGGCGCCGGCTGCTCCCGTCGGTGCTGCCGCTCGGACTCGGGCTCCTGGTCGCCACCGGGCTGGCCGGGCACGCGGCGACCGGCGGCGCGCCTCTGCTCGGGCTGACCCTCGACCTGGTCCACCTGTCGGCCGCGTCGGTGTGGGTCGGCGGACTCGTGCTGCTCGCCGTCGTCCTGGTGGGTCCGACCGGAACCGGCCCCCGGCCCGACCACCCCGGAGCCGTGATCCGCACGTTGTCGACCTGGCTCCTGGCCGCCGCCGTGGCGGTGGTCGCGAGCGGGACCGGGCAGGCCCTCCGCCAGGTTGGCAGCAGGTACGCCCTGCTCCACACCCCCTACGGGCGGACACTGCTCGTGAAGCTCGCGCTCGTCCTGGGTCTGCTCTGTCTCGGGGCCCTCAGCCGGCGCCTCGTGCACGGTTCGTGGGGCCTGCGGCGGAACCACCGGGCCGGGCCCCCTCCGTCCGCGGCCCGGGCGGTCGACGGGGCGGATGGCGGGACGCTCGAAAGGGGCCCGGCGGGCGGACCGG